>CAZXWT010000080.1:0-5761 GCA_964644475.1 uncultured Sediminibacterium sp.
ACTGAGCCAACAACAGATAGCAATCCAACAGCTTAAATCTAGCTCATTATATTTTAAATCCCGCCATTCTGAAATAGTTTAGCGGGATTTTTTATTTAAACCAAATTCTATGCGCAACATTTTAATCGCTTTATTAATGCCCATTATTTGTTTTTCTCAAAACACGATTGCAGAAAAAACAAAATCAATGGAATTACGCAAAGGGTATTTCAATTACTACTGGGACAATGCCAATGGAAAAATATATATAGTAGTAGACAAATTAAATACCCCTTTTTTATATGTCAATTCTTTACCTGCAGGCCTAGGATCCAATGATATCGGGCTTGACAGAGGTCAGATTGGCGATACTAGAATTGTATATTTTAATAGAGTGGGTAAAAAAATATTACTAGTACAACCAAATTATGACTATCGTGCTATCAGCAATGATCCAAGAGAACAAAAAGCTGTAAATGAATCTTTCGCACAATCTATCTTAGCAAGCTTTACAGTAGAAGCTGAGGAAGAGAATGCGAGCGAGCGTTCGATGAATAAGGTTTTAATTGATGCAACTCCATTTTTCTTACGTGATGCGCATAATGCAGCAGATAAAATAAGAAAAATGAAACAAGGTACTTATACATTGAGTGAAGCAAGATCTGCAATCTATATTCAAAACACAAAAAACTTTCCAAAGAATTCAGAGTTTGAAGCAACATTGACTTTTGTGGGTGGATCAGACGCTGGAAGATTTGTACAAGCAGTCGCTCCTTCTACCGAAGCTTTAACTCTTAGAATGCATCATAGTTTTGTAGAATTACCAGACGACAATTATACACCAAGAAAATATGATATTAGAAGTGGTTATTTTGGTATTAGTTATTTTGATTACAGTTCTGATATTAGTGAACCTATTCAGAAAATGTTTATTAGTAGACATCGATTACAAAAGAAAGATCCTTCTGCCGCTTTAAGTGAACCAGTAAAACCAATCATCTATTATTTAGATAACGGAACTCCCGAACCCATTAGAACAGCATTATTAGAAGGTGCAAGATGGTGGAATCAGGCATATACAGCTGCGGGTTATAAAGACGCTTTCCAAGTGCAAATGCTTCCAGACTCTGCAGATCCAATGGATATCCGTTATAATATGATCAATTGGGTACACCGTTCTACCAGAGGTTGGAGCTATGGTGCATCTATTACTGACCCTAGAACTGGCGAAATCATTAAAGGCCAAGTGACTTTAGGATCATTAAGAGTGAGACAGGATTACTTAATATTTACTTCATTATTATCTCCCTATATCAATGGGCAGCCAGTAACAGATCAAATGAGAAAAGCAGCCCTTCATAGATTAAGACAATTATCAGCACATGAGGTTGGACATACTTTGGGATTACAACATAATTATGCATCTAGTTATAACAATAGAGCTTCTGTAATGGATTACCCTCATCCTAATGTATTTGTGAATGCAAAAGGAGCTATTGATTTTTCTGATTTATACACAAACGAGATTGGTCTTTGGGATAAAAGAGCCATTACTTATGGATATCAAGATTTTCCAAAAGGGACCAACGAGGCAAACGCATTAAACGCATTGTTGGAAGAGAATTCTAAAAATGGCACTCTATTTATCGCTGATGCAGATGCAAGAGCAGCAAGTGGTTTCCATCCATATGCTCATTTATGGGATAATAACTCAGATGCAGTCGCTGGATTAGATCAAGCTTTAGCAGTTCGAAACAAAGCATTGGAACAATTTAATGAGAATGCTATTCCAAACGGAACGCCATTGTCTAAACTAGAAGATGTATTGGTACCATTATACAATTATCATAGATACCAATACGAAGCAGTGACTAAATTAGTAGGTGGCATGAATTATAATTATAGTGTAAGAGGCGATGTTAATCAAATAAAGCCCACAATTCTTGCAAACGCCATTCAAACAAAAGCATTGAATGCCGCTGTGGCTTGCTTAGCTCCTAGTACTTTAACTATTCCAGAAAATATTATTGCATTGATTCCACCTAGACCCCCAATGTATTATGGCGTAGGTGAATTATTTGACAAACGCACAGGAATGAGCTTTGATGCTTTAAGTGCCGCAGAAGCTTTAGCAGATTTTGAATTAAGCTTCTTATTCAATACTGAAAGAGCGAATAGATTGGTACAAAATAAAGCAAGAGCAAAAACCATTGGTTTTGATGATGTAACAGATGCTGTATTAAAACAAACCTGGCATACGGTTATTCCAACAGGATTAGCTGGAAGTGTACATATGCAAACACAACAACAAGTATTAACTTGGTTGCTTGGTTTAAGCCAAAGCGCTGATGCTACTTATGAAGTACGTGCCATTGCTCATAGTAAATTAAAGGCATTGCAAACTAAATTAGAAGCACTTGCTAAAACAGATACTACGCATCAAGCACATTATCAATTTGCTATTGAAAGAATTAAAAATCCAGGAACAATCAATTTACCTAAAGCAGTGACTATTCCTCCAGGCGCACCGATAGGTTGCGATGTTGAGTAGTTAAATAAAAAGCCTCTTAACTTTTATTAAGAAGGTAAATAAAATCGGCGCCATCGTTTATGGGTGGCGCCGAAAAAATCATTAGATTAAAACAAAACAGCCCTTAAATTTTATTAAGGGCTGTTTTGTTTAAGCGCTAAAATATTACGCTAACATCCTTAAAGGTTCTTCTAACAAACTCTTTAATGTTTGTAAGAAAGCTGCTCCAGTTGCTCCATCGACTACTCTATGGTCACAACTTAATGTTACATTCATTACATTACCTGGAACAATTTGTCCGTTCTTCACTACAGGCTCTTGTGCAATACCACCTACTGCTAAAATACAAGCATCTGGCGGATTGATAATAGCTGTGAATTGATCTATTCCAAACATACCTAAATTAGAAATAGTAAATGTACTACCCTCCCAATCTGCTGGTTGTAATTTTTTATCTTTTGCTTTCTTAGCAAATTCTTTCACCGTACCACTGATCTGAGATAAAGACAATCCATCTGCAAATCTTAATACAGGTACTAATAAACCTTCATCCACTGCAACTGCGATACCAATATTTACATGATGATTTTCTCTGATAAAATCGCCCATCCAACTACTATTTACTTTTGGATGTTGTTTTAATGACAATGCAGTTGCTTTCACAATCATATCATTGAAACTAATTTTAGTAGTTGCATTTTCATTTAATAAGGTACGCGCTTTAATAGCTGCATCCATATTAATTTTCATTGTTAAGTAAAAATGCGGAGCGGTAAATAAACTTTCACTTAAACGCTTTGCAATTACTTTACGCATTTGAGATACTGGTGTATCTACAAAACTTACTGTGCCTGATGGTACAAACGCAGGTGTTGAAGCACTAGCACTTGTAGATGCTGTTGTTGTAGCAGCTGCAGCAGTTCCTGGAGTATAGTTTTCTAAATCGGAACGTGTAATTCTTCCATTCTCTCCAGTTCCTTTCACATATTTAAGATCGATTCCTTTTTCTTGTGCAATTTTCTTAGCTAATGGAGAAGCAAAAATTCTTCCCTCATTCACTACAGCTGCATTAGATGAAGTCGCCACTGGCGCTGCAGCTGGAGCACTTGTAGTTGGAGCAGCAGGAGCTGCTGTTGTAGCTGCAGGAGCTGATGCTGTTGCTCCGCCCTTAACAGCTGCAACAATAGCATTCACATCCAACCCATCTTTACCAATGATACAAAGCAATTCATTCACTAAAATCTTCTCGCCTGCTTTTGCACCTTGGTACAATAAAATACCATCCTTATAAGATTCTAATTCCATGGTAGCTTTATCTGTTTCGATATCTGCTAACACTTCACCTTTCTTTACAGTATCACCAATTTTTTTATGCCAACCTGCAATCACACCCTCTGTCATGGTATCACTTAATCTTGGCATCAATACCACTTCTTCCATGGTTGAAACATCTAAAGTACTTGCTGGCGTTGAAGCTGCTGGTGCCGCTGCTGGAGCCGGAGTTGTAGCCGGAGCAACTGCTGGAGTAGCGCCATTTGCATGCTGCGCAATTAATGCACTAATATCTTCACCTTGTTTACCAAAAATGGCCAACAAATCATTTACTTGTAATTTACCGCCGCGAGGAGTTCCAATATGTAATAAAACACCATCTTGATAGCTTTCCAATTCCATGGTTGCTTTATCTGTCTCTATCTCTGCTAATAAATCTCCTTTCTTAACTGTATCACCCACATTTTTGTGCCAAGCTGCAATAACACCTTCAGTCATGGTATCACTTAAACGGGGCATTAATATAACTTCTGCCATAGTAAAAAGCTAGTTTGTAATTGAGACGTGAAATTACGCTAAAAATGTATTTTTTCCCTCCGAAAAACTCAATTTTATCGCAAATTAGGGGCAAAAAATGGCCGATTTGGGCAAATTAAGAATATCTATTGACCTTGTGCCAAGCTATATGCTTTTTTATCGCCCCACATGTTTAATACCTCCAAGGATGAAATAGTAAAATCCTTAGACATCGCAAGGTATAATTGAGCGATATCTTCTTGAGCTAATGGTGCATTGTCGATGGTTTCAAATCGGCAACCATATTGATTCACTAAATTAGTAAACACAGAACCAGTTGGCCAAACCTGTGTGCCTCTATTAGTAATTGTAATTAATTTAAGAATATCAGATTCATGTTTTTTAGCAAGATTAGCAATAACTGCTGGTTGTTCTAAAGATTCAATGAAGAAATCAACTCCCACAATGCTATGTTTTGCAGTAGAAGATTTGCCCAACATTACATTTTCTTTTTGTTGTAAATCTTGTGGATGAAATTCAAAATTAGCCACTATTGGTCTTGCATTATTTTTTGGTTGCTTTCCAAGATTTGAAATAATAGCATTCGCGAAATCTGTAGTATTCACAGATGGAATGGATTTATCTCCGAAATCACCAGTGTGCACACCAGACTCTAAAGTGTACAGTAATGCATTTTCGATTTCAATTGCTTTTTCCATCATCCCTAAATGTCTTAACATACTTAATCCACTTAGTAAAAGTGAAGTTGGATTGGCAATGTTTTTTCCTGCGATATCTGGAGCAGTTCCATGTACTGCTTCAAAAATTGAGATCTTATCACCAATATTCGATGAAGGCGCAAAACCAAGCCCACCAACCAATCCAGCACACAAATCACTTACAATATCGCCTTGCAAATTAGTTAATACAATTACATCAAATAAATCTGGACGACTTACTAATTTCATACATAAATCATCAACAATAATATCATCAGATTGTAGTTCAGGATATTCAGCAGCAACCTGTTTGAATACTTCCAAGAACATGCCATCTGTTAACTTCATGATATTCGCCTTATGTCCACAAGTCACTCTTTTAGCTCCTTTTTTCTTCGCCATTTCAAATGCATAACGAATTACTTGCTCACTACCTTGACGAGTTATATATCTTCTTGCAATGGCTACATCTTCTGTAATCATATGCTCTACCCCACCATAAGTATCTTCAATATTTTCTCTAACAATGGTAATATTTACATTGATGCCAGCTTTGCTAAAAACAGTTTGCACCCCACTTAGGGTTTGAAAATGTCGATCGTTTGCATAAGTATTCCAAGTTTTTCTAGCAGTAACATTCACACTCTTTACACCTTTTCCTTTTGGCGTTTCCATTGGGCCCTTAAACAAAATACCCAAAGATTCAATAGTTGCTTTTGCTTCAGGTGTCATTCCATTACTAAAC
>CAZXWT010000081.1:0-2966 GCA_964644475.1 uncultured Sediminibacterium sp.
TAGCAGGTGTTGCTCCTCAAGGTGAATTAATTGAGGGTAGCGCAAGTGTTGTTCAATTAGACGCATGGAACTATGAAGATGCAGCATATAAAATGGATAACGGTATCTATATTAATATGCCAAGCTTAATGGCAAGAAGAGGTCGTGGTGGTATTATGGCTAGAGTGCCAGGAGCAGATCCTGCAAAACAAGCTCAAGACAAAATTGAAACCATTAAAAAATTCTTTACAGAGGCAAAAGCATATTATCAAGAAAAAACACCTACTGCGCACAATTTAAAATTTGAAGCAGTACGTGGTTTATTTGATGGTACACAAAAATTATATGTACGCGCTCAGGAGGTAAAACAAATGTTATTGGCAGTTGATTTAGCAAAAACATTTGGATTCAAATTGGTAGTAGTGGGTGCTTCTGAATCTTTTCAAATCGCCGATTTTTTAGCAGCGAATAAAGTGGAAGTTATTTTAGATAACGAACACAGTTTACCTGCAACAGAAGATGACGATGTGGATCAACCTTATAAAACACCAGCAGCTTTACAAAAAGCAGGTGTATTATTTGCATTGAATGATATTCACGATCAAAGTCGCTTTAGAAATCTAGCATTCAATGCCGGAACTGCTGCTACTTATGGCTTAGACAAAGAGCAGGCTTTAACTGCCATTACTTTAAATACTGCAAAAGTATTGGGAATTGACGCCATGACTGGCTCTTTGGAAGTAGGCAAGGATGCAAATATTTTAGTGTCTAATGGAGATGCATTAGATATGAGAGGTAATGTATTTACAAAAGCATTTATTCAAGGACGCGATGTGTCTTTGGATAATAAGCACAAGCAATTGTATGAGCGTTATAAATACAAATATGGTATTCAATAATTGATTGTTAAATAGTCAATAGAAAGCACCTCATCAAAATCGATGGGGTGCTTTTTTTTGCTACCTTAGCAACATGTCTAAGAAACTATACCTACTCGACGCTTTAGCGCTTATTTATAGAGCATATTATGCATTAATCCGTAACCCGCGTATAACTAGCACCGGCATTAATACCAATGCGCAGTTTGGTTTTACCAATACTTTATTAGAAATTATTAAAAAAGAAAATCCTTCTCATATTGCAGTGTGTTTTGATACACATGCACCCACTGAGCGTCATACAGATTTCACAGACTATAAAGCGAACAGAGAAGAAGCACCAGAAGATTTATTAAGTTCATTGCCACATATTAAAGCCATCATTGAAGGATTTAATATCCCTGTAGTAGAATGTGATGGCTACGAGGCGGATGATGTTATAGGAACTTTGGCATGGCAGGCTGCCGACTTGGGATACGAAGTATATATGGTGACACCAGACAAAGATTATGGTCAATTATTGGTGAAGCCCAATGTATATATGTGGAAGCCTCCGGCATTTGGAAATGAAAGAGAAATTTTAGACGCAGAAAAAATTAAGGCCAAGTGGGACATTGCTAGAGTGGACCAAGTAATAGATATGCTAGGTTTAATGGGCGATGCGGCAGATAATATTCCGGGCATTCCTGGTGTGGGAGAAAAAACGGCGGCTAAATTATTAAAAGAATATGATACCCTTGAAGGTGTTTTAGCCAATGCAGACAAGATAAAGGGGGCCATGGGCGAGAAAGTAAGAGCGGGAAAAGAGTCTGCGATTATGAGTAAGAAATTGGCGACTATTATTACCAATGTACCTGTTCAGTTTCACGAAGAAGATTATAGATTGACTGAAAAAAATGTTCCAGCACTTACTGAGATTTTTAATTTATTAGAATTTAAAACACTTGGTAAAAGAATTTTAGGCAACGAATTTGAAGTTGTCACAGAGGCGGCAAAGGAGAAACAGGTGGATTTATTTGGCAACGAAGTAAAACCTGTCAAAGAGAAAATCATTAAAACCAAAACCATTGTACTAGATTCCGAAAAAGGCACACAGGAAGTTTTGGAGCCAACCGACGAGCTTGAAATTGAAGAGACACCTGTATTGGTGGTCAATAAAAATATTGAGAATACGCCACATCAATACGAAGCAGTGGTGGGTGATGAAGCGATTCAACAATTAGTTGAAACCCTTTTACAAGAAAAAGAAATTTGTATCGATACGGAAACCACGGGCATTGATGCAAACAATGTAGAGCTAGTTGGTTTAAGTTTTTCTTTCAAAGAACATACTGGTTATTATGTTCCTGTTGCCAATGATGGAGATGGAAAAGATGGCGCCAAACATATTCTGTCTTTATTTAAAAAACTATTCGATAAGGAAGACATCTTATGGATTGGTCAAAACTTGAAATATGATTTCTTGGTATTGAAATGGTATGGTGTAGAGTTGAAGGGCAAAACATTTGATACTATGTTAGCGCATTATGTTATAGAGCCAGAAGGTAGACGTAGCATGGATTTGCTGAGTGGACAATACCTAGGATACGAACCGGTATCCATTGAAAGCATTATTGGAAAAAAGGGAAAAAACCAAGGAAGCATGCGTGATGCTGCATTGGAAGAAATTAAAGAATATGCTGCTGAAGATGCTGATATTACCTTGCAGTTAAAACATTGCTTAGCGCCTTTATTAATTAAAAAAGAAGTGAGCAAGGTGTTTAATGAAGTAGAAAATCCTTTAATGCCTGTGCTGGTGGATATGGAATTTGAAGGGGTGAAAGTAGACGTCAATTTTTTAAATGAATACAGTAAGGTTTTAGAAATTGAAGCAAAAGAATCTGAAGAGAAAGTATATGCAGCTGCTGGTGTGCGTTTTAATTTAGCTTCTCCAAAACAATTGGGTGAAGTTTTGTTTGAGGTAATGAAGCTGGATGATAAGGCCAAGAAAACCAAAACGGGTCAATACGCTACAGGGGAAGATGTTTTACAAAAGATGGCGGCTAAACATAAAATTGTAGATGATATTTTAAATTTTAGAGAGCTTACCAAATTAAAATCAACCTATGT
>CAZXWT010000081.1:3066-5730 GCA_964644475.1 uncultured Sediminibacterium sp.
GAAGCAGATGTGACCAAAGAAATGCGTTATAAAGCCAAGAGTGTGAACTTTGGTATCATCTATGGACAGGGTGCATTTGGTTTGGCTGAAAATTTAGGCATCTCTAGAACAGAAGCCAAAGAAATTATTGATAACTATAAAAAAGAGTTTCCCAATATTCAAAAATACATGGACCAACAAATTAATCAAGCCAAAGAGTTGGGCTATGTAGAAACATTGATGGGAAGAAAGCGTTGGTTAAGAGATATTAATAGTTCTAATTTCACTGTACGCGGTTTTGCTGAACGAAATGCCATCAACTCCCCTATTCAGGGATCAGCTGCTGACATGATTAAACTAGCGATGATCAAAATTCATAAAGCCATGCAAGCAAAAACCTGGGAATCTAAAATGATTTTACAAGTGCATGATGAATTGATCTTTGATGCTACCGAAAAAGAATTACCAGCTTTAAAAGAATTAATACTTTCTTGTATGACCACTGCGATGGAACTTCCCAACGGGGTTCCGGTGGAAGCAGAGTTGGGTGTTGGTAAAAACTGGTTAGAAGCACATTAAAATAAAAAGTCCCCTACAAAAAATAGGGGACTTTTTATTTTCACTCTTATGATTTTTTATCTGTTCATGCTGGCTAAGAACTCTTCGTTGTCCTTGGTGCCGCGCATGCGTTTTAATAATTCATTCATTGCTTCATCTGTATTCATATCGTTGATGAATAAACGTAGAATATTCATTCTTTGTAATACATCTGCAGACAATAATAAATCATCTCTTCTTGTGCTTGATCCCACTAAATCAATTGCAGGGAAAATACGTTTGTTCGCTAAACGACGATCTAATAATAATTCCATATTACCCGTACCCTTGAATTCTTCAAAGATTACTTCATCCATTTTAGAACCTGTTTCAATTAAAGCAGTTGCTAAAATAGTTAAAGAACCTCCGTTTTCAATTTTACGTGCTGCACCAAAAAATTGTTTTGGTTTTTGCATAGCGTTTGCTTCCACACCACCAGATAAAACCTTGCCCGAGCTTGGTGCTACTGTGTTGTGAGCACGCGCTAATCTTGTAATTGAATCTAATAATATTACTACATCGTGTCCACACTCTACTAAACGCTTTGCTTTTTGTAAAGCCATAGTAGATACTTTCACGTGCTTTTCTGCTGGCTCATCAAATGTTGATGCAATCACTTCTGCTTTAACAGAACGCTCTACATCGGTTACTTCCTCTGGACGCTCGTCTACTAATACCACCATCAAATAACATTCAGGATGATTAGCAGCAATTGCGTTTGCCACTTCTTTTAATAACATGGTCTTACCCACTTTTGGTTGCGCAACAATCAATCCACGCTGCCCTTTACCAATAGGTGTAAATAAATCCATGATACGTGTACTATAAGAAGTAGCCGAAGTATATAAATTTAATTTTTCAAAAGGAAACAATGGTGTTAAATAATCAAACGGAATACGATCACGAATCTCGTCTGGTTTTTTACCATTTACATAATCCACTTTTGTTAATGCAAAATATTTTTCACCCTCTTTCGGCGGACGAACAAATCCATTTACGGTATCTCCGGTTTTTAAACCAAAAAGTTTTATTTGTGAAGGAGAAACATACACATCATCTGGAGAAGATAAATAATTATAGTCTGATGATCTTAAAAAGCCATATCCATCGGGCATCATTTCTAATACACCTTCAGAAGGAATTGCTCCATCAAATTCTACATTGAAAACAGGCTCTTTCTTAGGTTGGTGTCTGTTTTGATGTTGATGATGTCCCTGACCTGGTCCTCTTTGGTCAGCTTGCACTGCAGGATCTGTAGTTTGTGCAGCCTGAGCTTGTTCTGGTGCAGGTGTTTCACTTGCAGCGCTTTCGTCACCAAATAATTTGGCAGCTATTTGAGATGCTTTTTCATCGATGCTTTCGTTTGGAGCAGCGGCTTCGGCCTCTTTTTTAGCAATAGGTTTACGCTTTTTCTCTGGAGCTGGTTCAGCTTTTGAAGCTTTGGCAGCAGGAGCTGCAACGGGTTTACGGCTTCTTTTTGGTTTCTCGTCTTTGTCTTGCACAGTAAAATCTAGGGGTTTATTAAAAATCGAATCTAGTTCGTTGTTATAATGTGAGAATTTTATTGAAAATTGTCGTCTGAAATGACTTTTGAGCCAGAACGATGGAGTTAAATACCCGATTTCGTTCCTTTCTACTGCAATGATAAGCCCTTTTTCAATAAAAAAACAATTTTTTATGGGTTATCTTTGCCTTCCAAATAGTTAGTATGTTCAACAAAAGAGTAAAAATAAAGCAATTATTAAGCGGTGCCGATGCGGCAAGCACAGTGGGTTCAGAGGTAGTGGTAATGGGATGGGTGCGTACTTTTAGAAACAATCAGTTCATCGCCTTAAACGATGGTAGCACAAATAATAATGTTCAAGTGGTTGCAAGCTTGGGTGAATTTGATGAGGCGTTATTAAAACGCATCACAACAGGTGCTTCTTTAAAAGTAAAAGGTGTGGTGGTGGAGAGTTTGGGAAAGGGACAAACAGTTGAAGTTAAAGCTACCGAGATAGAAATTTTAGGAGATAGCGATGCAGAAAAATATCCTTTACAACCTAAAAAACATTCTTTAGAATTTTTAAGAGAGAAAGCGCATTTGCG
>CAZXWT010000082.1:0-2048 GCA_964644475.1 uncultured Sediminibacterium sp.
CCTTATTGGCTATAAATGTTTCGTATCGCTTCACTAAATCTTGCTGAGATTGTAAATATTCAATGGCGTCTTTTGATTCATTGATTCTATTAAGGTCGCCATTTGTTAAAGCAGTTTCAAATTGGGCATATCTTAAACTTAGGTTATGAAAATCAGGAAGCGTAATCTTAAGTTCATGAATGGGTAAATCAACTAAAGCGGCAGTAAATTGTCCAAATGCACCCGCTGCTACTTTTGCTTGATTTGGGTTTTCTAAAACATCGTAACTATGGCCATTGATTTTTTCGAATGCTCTATAATATTTCCCTTCATTAAAAGTCAATGTAGCTCCATTTGCAGCAGGAACTAAATAGGTGAATATAAAATGGGGAGCATGTTTTTGTAAATAAGATCCTATTAATTGAATATTTTGATCAATTGCTACAGGGTCTTTGAAAATTTGATGGTTGATAGTTTGAAGAATAAATTCTTTCCCTTCTCTGGTATAAACGCAAAAAGTTGAATTGATAAGGCCTTGATTCAATTGTTCAAATCTACTTACATCCCAACCATAAATCTCAAATATTGCTTGCATATAGTGGTACTAAAGTACAAAAATTATGTTCAATATTCGTATCTTCAGAACCTAATCGTTTATACAATGAAGTCGATCAATCGAAGAGGATTTATACATTTAAGCAGCTTGGGTTTAACTAGTTTTACTATTCCAGGCTTTCTAAAAAATACAGCTTCAACCAACATGCAACCTATAGTTGTTTCAACCTGGGATGCAGGATTAAATGCCAACTTAGCTGCTTGGAAAGTTTTATCTGCTGGAGGAACAGCATTAGATGCGGTAGAGCAAGGTGTGATGGTAACCGAAAATGAAATAAACTGTTGTGTGGGATTAGGAGCAAACCCTGATAGAGATGGTCATGTTACTTTAGATGCATCAATCATGGATCATCAATTTAATTGTGGTAGTGTTGCATTTTTAGAAAGAATTAAACATCCTATTTCTGTTGCAAGAAGAGTGATGGAAAAAACGCCCCATGTAATGTTAGTGGGTGCAGGAGCACAACAATTTGCATTAAGTGAAGGATTTACTTTAGAAAAAGATGAATTATCAAAGGATGCAAAAAATGCATATGAAAATTGGTTAAAAAAATCAACTTATAAACCTATTTATAATGTAGAGCGTCAATCAGAAATTCCTCATAATGATGCTGCTTATAATGCACCAAATAAATTAGCAAATGGTGAATGGAATCATGACACTATTGGCATGATTGCATTAGATGCACATGGGAATTTGAGTGGTTCTTGTACAACTAGTGGAGCAGGATTTAAAATGCGTGGTCGTTTAGGAGATTCTCCTATCATCGGTGCTGGTTTATATGTAGACAATGAAGTGGGTGCAGTGGTAGCCACTGGTCAAGGTGAAGACGTAATTAGAGTTGCAGGATCTAGTGCTGTAGTGGAGTTTATGAGACAAGGGAAAACGCCTAAAGAAGCTTGTAAATTAGTAATTGAAAGAATAAGAAGAATTAAAAAAGAAAAAGCAAAAGATATTCAAGTTTGTTTTATTGCAATCAATAACAAAGGTGAATATGGTGCATATGCATTGCATAATGGATTTAATTATGCAGTACATTCTGATAAAGGCAATCAATTATTTGAATCAGCATTTTTAGATTAATTATTTGATGAATGATGAAGACTATTTTAGAAATTGCTGTTTTTAATATTGAATCTGCTTTAACAGCTATAGCAGCTGGTGCAGATAGAATTGAGTTTTGTGAAAACCCTCAAGAAGGAGGCACTACCCCATCCTATGGTGCTTTAAAAACCTTGATTCAAAAATCCACCCAACCAGTTTTTCCTATCATTAGACCAAGAGGTGGAGATTTTTTATATTCAGATAATGAATTTGAATCTATTAAATCAGATTTGTTATTAGTCAAAGAATTGGGTTATCCAGGAGCCGTAATTGGTTTATTAAAAGAAGATGGGCATATTGATATTAATAGAACATCTGAATTAGTTGCCATGGCTGGGAATATGGAAAT
>CAZXWT010000082.1:2148-5429 GCA_964644475.1 uncultured Sediminibacterium sp.
TCTAAAACAACATAGCCAATTTCATCATTCGTTTTCAGGTATTGTCCAACAATATTGATTTTATTTTTAGACATCACCGTATTGATAGCACTTAATACACCTGGAACATTATTGTGAATATGTAAAATTCTATGCGCTCCATCTACAGGAGGTAAGCTAATAGTTGGAATAGATAAAGAACCATTAGAAACCCCTCTTTCTAAGTATTGGTATAATTTAATACTCACGTCTTCTCCTATATTTTCTTGTGCTTCTTCTGTTGACCCACCAATATGTGGAGTTAGAATTACATTAGATAATCCTTGTAATGGAGTTTCAAATGTATCTCCATTTTTTTCTGGCTCCCAAGGGTAAACATCAATGGCTGCACCACTAATATGTTTTGATTTTAAAGCAGCTGCTAATGCGTCTAAGTCAACAACTTCTCCCCTTGCGTAGTTAATCAAAATCGATCCTTGCTTAAACTGTTTTAAAACATCTTTATTGATCAAATTTTTTGTAGCACTTGTTTCTGGAACATGCAAAGAAACAATATCAGCAGAGCTTACTAATTCTTTAATAGATTTTACAGCTTGAGCATTACCAAGAGGTAACTTAGTTTCTATGTCATAAAATTTTACTTTCATGCCCATAGCTTCTGCCATGATACTTGTTTGAGTACCAATATTGCCATAACCAATTAAGCCAAGTGTTTTTCCTCTTAATTCAAAACTTCCTTTTGCATCTTTATTCCATATGCCTTTATGAGCTGCATTGTTTTTATCAATAATTTTTCTAATCAACATAATACTAGAGCCAATTACTAGTTCAGCAACAGATCTAGTATTACTATAAGGAGCATTAAAAACTGCAATACCTTTTTGCTTGCAGGCTTTCATATCTACCTGATTGGTACCAATACAAAAACATCCAATGGCTTGTAATTTTTTAGCACTATCCACTACTTTTTTTGAAATAAAAGTTTTGGATCTTATACCAAGAATATGCACATCTTTAATAACCTTAATCAATTCTTCCTCGCTTAGAGCACCTGAAATTTTCTTTACATCGGTATACCCTTGTATTTTAAAGTACTGTACCGCAGCATCACTAATATTTTCTAGAAATAATACTTTGATCTTGTCTTTAGGATAACTGGTTTTAATAGAAGTGCTCATGCAACAAAGTTAAAAAAAATTAACCGCTTCTTTCTTCATTCACAATATTTTATGCCTTTTGAGCGTTATTTTTGTACTACCCTTTAATAACTAACAGATGATCGTGAGAATTTCACTTTTAAGTACCTTATTTGTTTTGATTTGTGCATGTGGTACTTCACAAGGTCCTAAATACCAAGAAGGATTAAATAACCCTAGTTTTACTTACAATAAGTTATCCGACACCGAACGTGATAGATTAAATACTGAAGTGAAAGCCAAATATGAAAAATTATTGGGTAATAGAGGTTTCAGTGGTCAAATCTTAGTAGCAAAAAATGGTGAGATCGTTTTTGAAGATTATAAAGGTTATGCCAATATCAGCCAAAAGACACCAGTAGTTCCAGAAACACCTATTCATTTGGCATCCGTTTCAAAGACATTTACTGGGATGGTTGCTTTGAAACTTTGGGAGCAAGAAAAACTAGATCTCAAAGCTCCAGTAACAAAGTACTTGCCCAATTTCCCCTACACTGAAGTAACTATTGAGCAATTATTATCACATAGAAGTGGTTTACCTGACTATACCTATTTTATGGAGTCAAGAAAATATGCTTCTGTAAAAGTGAAAAATAAAAGAGGTAGATGGGTAAAGAAATTAAAGTTGATTCAGAACGATAGACCATTCAAAGACGGCACTTATACCAATCAAGATGTGTTGGATTATATGGTGCAAAAACGTCCTGCTCCTGCTGCCAATCCCGATAGAGTTTTTAGATATTGCAATACCAATTATGTTTTATTGGCTTTAATCATTGAGAAAATTACTGGCCAGGATTTCCCAACCTATATGAATGAAACTGTTTTCAAACCTTTGAAAATGACAAACAGTTATATTTTTAGTGCAAAAACAATTGATAAATACACTCCTTCTTATAATGCCAGAATGCAACCATATCGAATAGAGAAGTACGATTGTATTTATGGAGATAAAAACGTGTATAGTACAGTTAGAGACTTGTTTTTATGGGACAAGGCGCTTACAGAAGGTACTTTTTTAAGACCAGAAACCCTTGAAATGGCTTATCAACCTCAAAGTCCAACCAATAAGTATTTTCATAATTATGGTTTTGGGTGGAGAATTCTAGTTAAACCTAATGAGGAAAAGTTAATCTATCATAATGGCTGGTGGCATGGTAACAATACGGTGTTCAACAGATTGATCGGAGAAACCGCAACCATCATCATTTTGGGTAATAAGTTCAATAAAATCATCTATAAAGGCAAGGAACTGGCTTCTGTTTTCACCGGAAAGCTAGATACGACCTCTTTAGTGGAGTAAAAATGGCCATTTTTGCCGTTTTTTGGCCTTTTCACCCTATTTTTGCAGACCTTAATCGAAACAAGAAAACAAAGAATAAGAATTGCTTATGAACAATCTTCTATTTTATGCCGTTCCGGCAATGGGTATTATAGGTTTACTATATACTCTATTGAAATTCAACTGGGTATCTAAACAAGATGCCGGTAATGCACGTATGAAAGAAATCAGTGATTATATCGCTGAAGGTGCAATGGCTTTCTTAAAAGCTGAGTGGAAAATCTTAGGATACTTCGTTGTAATTGTAGCCTTATTGTTAGGCTTTATGGCTTCTAAAAATGAGTCAAGCCATTGGAGTATTGCTATATCATTTGTAATTGGGGCTGTATTTAGTGCAACTGCTGGTTATATTGGTATGAAGATTGCTACAAAAGCGAATGTTAGAACTGCTGAAGCAGCTAAAACAAGTTTAGCACGTGCTTTAAAAGTTTCTTTCACTGGTGGATCTGTGATGGGCTTAGGCGTATCTGGATTAGCGGTGTTAGGTTTAGGTGGTTTATTTTTAATTATTAAACATTATTTCTCTCCAGATGGTGATGCAGAAGGAATGTTACGTACAATAGAAATTTTAACTGGTTTCTCTTTAGGTGCTGAATCAATCGCTTTATTTGCACGTGTTGGTGGTGGTATCTACACTAAGGCTGCCGATGTTGGTGCTGACTTAGTTGGTAAAGTAGAAGCTGGTATTCCAGAAGATGATCCTCGTAACCCTGCAACAATTGCAGATAACGTAGGGGACAACGTAGGTGATGTTGCAGGTATGG
>CAZXWT010000083.1:0-5420 GCA_964644475.1 uncultured Sediminibacterium sp.
CCTGATATAAATTTTATTCCATAGAACTTTGCTAATAAGTATCCCAACATTTGACTGATGACCAATGCTGTTTTATAAGCAATGGGTCCAAACATCATGCCATCAAAAGTACATACGGTGAAAGATTTCCTAAACCCAAATACAAATACATAAGTGCCAAATGCAACTAATGCTGCATAAAGTGCGATTCCTTTTTCTTTGTTAATTAGAGGCATCTTATTTTGTTTAGATCAAATTTAGTGTTTTATACACGCAATTATTAACTAAATTAGTGCTTTATGAACAAGCAAAAAATTTGTATTGCACCATTGGATTGGGGATTAGGCCACGCTACTAGATGTATTAGTCTGGCAAAGGCTTTGATGCAATTAAATTATCAAGTTTTTATTGCTAGCGAAGGTCATCATGAAGTGATATTAAGAGAAGCTTTACCGGAAGCAACATTTCTTCCATTACCCGGTTATAGAATTCAGTATAGTAAAGAAGCAAAATGGTTCTTATTAAAAATGATGTCGCAATTACCTAAGATCATTTTTAGTGTCTACTATGAAAAAAATTGGTTGCGCAAAATGCAAAAGCAATTTCAATTTGATATCATCATTTCAGATAATCGTTTTGGATTTTATCATAAAGGAATTCCTTCTGTATTTATTACGCATCAATTAAATATTCAAACAGGTTTTGCATGGACCAACATTATTGCCAGAATATTACAATATCGTTTTATTAAAAAATTTAATGCGCTTTGGATTCCAGATATAGATGGAGAAAAAAACTATGCAGGCCTATTAAGTAATCCTATCAAAAAGCCCGGCATTCCTATATGGTATATGGGTGCGCTATCTAGATTAGCACCAAATGCCGAACACTCTTCGCAACAAAATATTCGATTTTTAGGAATTGTAAGTGGTCCAGAACCTCAAAGAACACTCTTTGAAAATGCATTGTGGATCCAGGGCAATGCAGGTGATGATGATTTTGCCATTGTAGCTGGAAGGCCCATTGTTAATAATGAACCTACTAGTTCATTGAAGGGAAAATTATATCCTCATGCTAAAGGAACAGATTTAGCTGATTTGATTTGCGCTGCAGAGTATATCATTTTTAGAGGAGGTTATACAAGTTTAATGGAGTTGATTCCATTTAAGAAAAAACTGATTATTATTCCCACACCTGGTCAAACAGAACAAGAATATTTAGCCAAGTGGTGGGAAGCAAATCAATGGGCTATTTGTTTTAATCAAGAAGGGTTTAACCTGAAAGAAGCTTTAGCCAAAGCCGCTTCTATCAATTTTAGTCAACCTATCTTTTATCCATTTTCCATAGAAACACTAAAAGACAAGCTGAAGGACTTAACTTTGTAATCATGGCCATTCAGAAATTGACGATAGAAGATTTTGTTGCGGTTGCTAATACAGGCATTGTCATTGATGTGAGAAGTCCAGACGAATTTGCACATGCTCATATTCCTAATGCATTATCGCTTCCTCTTTTTAATAACGAAGAGCGTGCATTAGTTGGAACCACTTACAAACAAAAAAGCAGAGAACAGGCTATCAAAGTTGGTCTTCCTTTATTTGGTAATAAAATGTTGCCAATGGTGGAATCGGTAGAAAAGTGGGTGGAAGAATTTCAGAAAAAAAACAATACTACCACCACTACTATTTATGTACATTGTTGGAGAGGCGGCATGAGAAGCGCAGCAGTTGCATGGTTACTAGATTTATATGGTTTCAAGGTTTGTCAATTAATAGGTGGATACAAAGCTTATAGAAACTGGGTTTTAACACAGTTTACTAAAAATTATACTTTAAAAGTAATTGGTGGTTATACTGGTTCTGGTAAAACAGAAATTTTGCATGAGTTAAAAAAACAACATCAACCCGTAATTGATTTGGAGGGATTGGCTTCTCATAAAGGCTCTTCTTTTGGAGCCATTGGACAAGAGAAACAACCATCTCAAGAAATGTTTGAAAACAAATTGGCAACTGAACTTTTTGCTTTGTCGGATAAAACTATTTTAATAGAAGATGAAAGTCAAAGAATTGGAACAGTGATGTTGCCCACTCCATTTTTTAAATTATTAAGAAGTAGCGATTGTTATTTTATTAAAATTCCTTTTGACTCAAGATTAGATTTTATTGTTCAAGGTTATGGAAGTTTTAAAGCAGAAGACCTAATTGCTGCAACTTATAGAATTCAAAAAAGATTGGGTGGTTTAGAAACTAAAAACGCGATAAATTATATTTTAGAAAAAGATATTAAAGCCGCATTTCATATTTTATTATCTTACTACGATAAATGGTATGAGAAAGACAGAAAGCTTATACCTATTGAGGCAAACAAAGTAGATCCTATTGAAAATGCAAAATTGATACAAGCATGCATCAACTCTTAAAATGGTGGTATTTTACTATTCTTGGATGGAAAGTGGAAGGCGCTTTCCCTTATCATTTAAAAAAATCGGTAGTGATTGTGGCGCCCCATACACATCGTAATGATTTTTTTCTTGGAGTAGCTTTTAGAAAATTGCTTCATTTAGAGTTTGTAAGATTCCTAGGTAAAAAAGAATTGTTTATTCCTCCATTCAGTTGGATTCTTAGAAGCATGGGAGGAAGTCCAGTGGATCGTTCTAAAAATAACAACATGGTGGACCAGGTGGTACAATTATTTAATAGTAACGAAAATTTTCATTTGGCATTATCCCCTGAAGGGACTAGAAAAAAAGTGACTAAGCTTAAAACCGGATTCTATCATATTGCCAAAAATGCACATGTTCCAATAGTAATGATTGCCCTAGATTTTGAAAACAAAAGAGTGGTATTTGCTGAACCCTTTGAAACTGGCGCCGATATGAAGGCAGATCTAAGAAAAATTATTGACTTTTTCAAGCAGTATAAGGGCAAAATACCAGATTGGGGCATTTCTGACAAAACAGAATGTTAAAGTAAAATTTATAACATAATAAATTTTAAAGGCTTCAAATGAATCCTTATTTTTGTTAAGGCCTTGGGCTATTAATTATTCAATTAAAAACCGACGAAATATGAAAACTAAAATTTTTTTAGCGCTTGCAGTAGTTAGCTTAGGTGCTTATTCTTGCGTAAGTCCTAAAAAATTACAAGAAGCAGAAAACAAGTACACACAATTGAATGGTGCTTATGCTGAATTACAAGGTAAATATCGTGATGCTCAAGATGCTGCATCTAAGCAAAAAAGCGATAGCGATAAATTAGCTGCAGAAAACAAAGCTAATCAAAGCAAGATTGACGATTTAAACAAACAAATCGAATTCTTAAAACAAAACAACAATGTTGTATTAAGTCAATTAAAAGATATGTCTGTTGTGACTGGTGCACAAGCAGAAAGCATTAAAAAATCTTTAGAAAACATTGGTGCTAAAGATTTATATATCCAAGGCTTACAAAGCTCAATGGCTCGTAAAGATTCTATCAACATGAACTTGGTGATGAACTTAAAAGGTGCAATTGGTGACTTAAGCGACGAAGACATTAATGTGAAAGTTGATAAAGGTGTTGTATACGTTGATATCTCTGATAAATTATTATTCAAAAGCGGAAGCTTCAACATTTCTGATAAAGCAAAATCTGTATTAGGTAAAGTTGCTAAAGTATTAGCTGCTCAACCAAATATCGAATTCATGGTAGAAGGTCACACTGATACTAAGCAATTATTAGACAATGGTTCTGTATTAGAAGACAACTGGGATTTATCTGTAAAAAGAGCGACTACTGTTGTTCGTGTATTACAAGAAACTTATGGTATCGATCCTAAGCGCATGACTGCAGCAGGTAGAGGTGAATATGCTCCTATCGTTGAAAATAACAGCGCAGCTAACAGAGCTAGAAACCGTCGTACTAGAATTGTAATCTTACCTCAATTAGACCAGTTCTTTAAATTATTAGAAAAGAAGTAATTTTTCTCTTCTTTATAAAAACCTCACTCCATAAACGAGTGAGGTTTTTTTATTTTATAAGTTTTCCACTCTTATAAAAATGCTCCTAACTAAGCGTATCTTCGCCCAATGCAACAAGCGTATTTAGATGGTTTAAATGAAAGACAAAAAGAGGCAGTTCTTCATATCAAGGGTCCTTTAATGATTATTGCCGGTGCGGGTAGTGGAAAAACAAAAGTATTAACCAGCCGCATTGCTCATTTAATGCATAGTGGTGTAGACTCTTTCAATATTTTGGCATTGACTTTTACCAACAAAGCTGCCAAAGAAATGAAAGAGCGTGTAGAAAAGATCTTAGGCAATACAGAAGCAAGAAATTTATACATTGGTACTTTCCATAGTGTGTTTGCGCGCATATTAAGAGCGGAAGCAGAAAAACTAGGTTATCCTCAAAGCTTTACTATTTACGATACAGACGATTCTAGGTCGGTGATCAAGGCAGTCATTAACGATATGGGTTTGGATGACAAACATTATAAGCCCAATGTTGTGCACAATAGAATTTCTAGTGCGAAGAATGCCTTGGTGGGTCCTGCTGAATACGCAATGGATACTTTTATTCAACAAGAAGACGCCAGAGCCAATCGTCCTGCGATTGGTGATATTTATGCAAGTTATGTGGCTCGTTGTTTTAAAAACGGCGCTATGGATTTTGATGACTTGCTTTTTAAAATGCACGAACTGCTTAGAGATTTTCCAGAAGTCTTACACAAGTATCAACACAAGTTTAAATATTTATTAATTGACGAGTATCAGGATACTAACCCTGTTCAATATCAAATCGCTAAACTATTAGCAGCAGTACATGAAAATATTTGTGTGGTAGGCGACGATGCACAAAGTATTTATAGTTTCCGCGGTGCCACCATTGAAAATATTTTACAGTTTCAAAAAGATTATGACGACGTGAAGTTGGTGAAATTGGAGCAAAACTATAGAAGTAGTGCTTCCATCTTAGAAGTAGCTAATCATGTCATCAAAAATAATAAAGGTCAAATCCCTAAGGAGCTTTGGACCGAAAACGAAGCTGGTGAGCAAATTAAATTAGTGCGCACCATGACAGATAATGATGAGGGAAGATTTGTGGCGGACGCAATTCAAGAAAATAAATTACGTAATCATTTTGTCAATAATGATTTTGCTATTTTATATCGTACCAATGCACAATCAAGATCTTTTGAGGAAAGCTTAAGAAGAACAGGTATTGCTTATAAGATATATGGTGGACTTAGCTTCTATCAAAGAAAAGAAGTAAAAGATTTTATTGCTTACTTACGCGTAATCGCTAATACCAAAGACGAAGAGGGATTAAAAAGAATTATCAATTATCCTGTAAGAGGTATTGGGAAAACAACTGTTGAAAAATGTTTGGTTTTAGCCAACGAACATAATATTACTTTTTTTGAAGTATTAGAAAAAGCAAAGGCATTTGGTTTTAAAGCAG
>CAZXWT010000084.1:0-5384 GCA_964644475.1 uncultured Sediminibacterium sp.
CCTTTGAATTCAATAATTTTTTCGTCTTCAATTTCCCAAATCTTGTTGGCAGTTTTAGAAATAAAGTAACGATCGTGACTGACTAAAATTATAGAGCCATCATATTTGGTTAAAGCTTCTGCTAATAATTCTACAGTGGCCATATCCAAGTGGTTGGTAGGCTCATCCAACATTAAGAAATTGGCTTTACTAATAATGGTCTTAGTTAAAGCTACTCTGGCTTTTTCACCTCCACTCAATATTTTAATTCTCTTGTCAACATCATCGCCACCAAATAAGAAACATCCTAATAGCGCTCTTAATTCAAGATCGGTTTTTTTAGTACCGCATTCTTGTACTTCCTGTAAAATGGTATTATTTAAATTCAGTGATTCTAATTGATGCTGAGCATAAAAACTTTCATCTACATTATGTCCCCAAATTCTTTCTCCTTCAAAACTTTCCATTCCTGCTACAATCCTTAGTAGGGTGGACTTTCCTTTACCATTGGCGCCGATCAAAGCAATTTTATCACCTCTTTCAATTTCTGCAAAAGCGTTTTCTAAAATGGTTTGAGTAGGGTAGGTCTTTGATATGCCTTTTAAGTCTACTAAAACTTTACCAGGTGTTTTATCT
Source organism: uncultured Sediminibacterium sp. (assembly GCA_964644475.1). Taxonomy (GTDB): domain Bacteria; phylum Bacteroidota; class Bacteroidia; order Chitinophagales; family Chitinophagaceae; genus Sediminibacterium. Next base: position 616 of record CAZXWT010000084.1, read on the forward strand.
ACTGCGAAATTGATTTTAATATTTGGTCGCTCCAATTGAACATCTTCAATTACTTCTAATTTATCCAAACGTTTTTGAATAGATTGTGCTTGTGCGGCTTTAGAAGCTTTGGCTTTAAATCTTTCAATAAATCTTTCTTGTTGACGAATATAATCTTGTTGATTCTCAAAAGCTCTTTGTTGAATTTCTATTCTTTGTACTTTTTCTACTTCATAGTACTCGTAATCACCAGTATAGAAATTTAATTGCTGTTGGTACACTTCAACAATTTTATTCACCATTTTATTTAAGAAGAATTTATCGTGACTTACAATCACCACACTTCCTTTATAATGCAATAAATATTTCTCCAACCATTCGATACTTGGTAAGTCTAAGTGGTTGGTAGGTTCATCCAGTAATAATACATCGGGTGCTTGTAAAATCATTTTAGCTAATAGTACACGCATTCTCCAACCTCCACTAAATTCTTTATAAGGTCTTGTTAGGTCTTTTGTGGTGAATCCTAGACCATGTAAAACTTCTTCGGCTTTATGATTGATATTGTAACCATCTAATACATCAATCTCGTGTAAGGCATCTGTATATTTAATTAACAAATCATTGTCTTCCGGATTTGCCTCCAATTCTTTTCCTAATTGTTCTACTTCTTTTTCTAATTCCCTTACTCTTTCAAAAGCGCCTAATGCCACTTCTGTAATGGTTTCGTTGGTGTCAAAACTCAATAAATCTTGGTGCAAATAACCAATAGTGGTGTCTTTTCCTTTTTCTACAGTTCCTTTAGAAGGAGTGTATTGGCCTACTAATAATTTTAAAATAGTAGACTTTCCAGTTCCATTATAACCAATAAGGCCAATTCGCTCTCCTGGCTGAATATGCCAAGTGGCATCTGTGATGATGGCTCTTGCGCCAAATTCGAAGGTTACATTTTGAAGGCCTATTAACATATCTTTATTTTCAGACCGCAAAGTTAGCGTCTTGAACTGTCTATTTATGCATAAATTTGAAAAAATTATTCCTTGTGAAATATTTAATTGTCATCTTATCTCTTTTATTATTGGGTTGTGAAAACAATCATACCCTAAAAGAAGAAACCATATTATGGGAATTCCATCCTAAAAACCATCAAGACCAATGGGATCTTCAGGCATTTCAATTGATGAATGAATACCAAGCAATACAAAATAATTTTACAGTGAGTGATAGTGTTGCATTTAAAATAGCTGTGCAGCAATTAATGAATTCAACTGATACTTTGTTGACACATTCCACTGCGACTGATTCTCTCACACAAAATATTTGGATTTCGGGTTTACAAATTTTCAAAAATGAATTAGAGGCTTTGGTGCTGGAAACAGAACCTTCAGAAAAGCAAGCTCAATTAAATATGTGTACTGTTGCATTTATCCATTTTTTAGCAGATATAGGATATACTAAAACTAATGTCTACATTTTCCAAAAACCTGATGAGGATAATGCGTATTTCTGGTTTGGATTCAACAAAACAAGTAAAGATCCATTTGATCTATCTGATCGCAAAGAATATAGTGCTAGTTTTACTTTGCAAGAACCTTAGTTTTTATTCGTCTTTGGGTGGGGGAGTATAGCTCACTATAATTTTTGCGTTGGTCTTATTGGTAGAAGTGATAAATAATTCTTGTCTTGATATTCCATCTTTTAAAACTAATAAAGCAGTATTCGGTGGAACAGTTCCCATATTGTGAGCAACGATTATAATTTCATGTTCATTTACCGCATCTGATAAAGTAAATTCTAAGTGAATGGCTTTATAACTCAATCGTTTTTTACTAACTAATAATTTCTTGTTATCGTATACAATAATGGTGTCATTGTCTATGGTGCCATTGTCATACAAATCAATACTGAATTGCTTACTAGTTGTAGTAATTTTTTTAGCCAGTTTATTTTCTCTAGCTACTAATACCCATGGTATGGTTTGAAATCCGTTGCCTTGTTTAATTCTAATCTCTGCTTCAATATCCTCAGGTTCGTTCATTACTGCTTCTTCCATCACTGGCTCGTCTCTCACGCTTTTTACTTGAGCGTTATTAATAGCATTGTTGAGATTTTCTGGAGTTGATTTTGTCTTCTGAATGGTTAGATCTTTTGTTGGGGTAGTAGTTTTATTTGAAGGCTTATTGATATTGTTGATTGGAGTAGGGGGTGCTGTAGTTGTATAATTATTTTTATTTGTGTTTGCAGGAAGTTTTACTGCAGGGTTTACATCAGGGTTAATTTTTTTTGAAACAGTTTCAATTTTAATTGGAAGTGGATTGTTTGTTTTGGGAGTAATTTTTTTGCTATTCTTTTCGGCAACTATTAATTGTTGAATGGGGATTTCTTTTTCTAGATATACTTTGCCACCACCACAATCTTTTCCCGAATTTTTATTATATGATGTGTAAGTGCCTTCAATAATTTCATGTCCTCGAAGATTTTTATATGCCAAGAAATTATTCATTAAACAAGGCGCATAATTTTCTTGAATGCTAAGGTCTAAAAATCCTTGTTCTTCAATATGCAATAATTGCGTTGTCTTATCAAAATTTCCAGAAGCATAAGCTTGTGCAGAAAATTCATTACTTAGTTTGGTATAAGTACTTATGGTTAATTGATAATTGGGCCCTTGGGTAATATCCATTTCATAGCTATAAACTTTTCCGAAATGGCTATTATTGGGACTAAAATATCCTTTCCATTTGCCCTCCAAATGTTGTGCAAAAAGGGTGTTTGAACCCAAGTAATAAAAAAGGCAGATGATCAAAAAACGCATAAGGCAAATCTAAGGAATTTTGCTACCTTTGCCGTCTTATATATAGTAATAAAAATGGTTCAAATTCAATTTCCAGACGGCGCAGTGAGATCTTATGAAAAAGGAATTACTGCTTTAGGTATTGCCAAATCTATTAGTGAAGGATTAGCAAAAAAAGTTTTAGCAGCTTCTGTAAACGGCGAAGTATGGGATGCAACGCGTCCAATTCATCAAGATGCCGCTTTAAAATTATTGACCTGGGATGACGCCGATGGTAAATCAACTTTTTGGCATTCATCTGCACACTTATTAGCAGAGGCAGTTGAAATGCAATTTCCTGGTGCTAAATTTTGGGTAGGACCTGCAGTAGAGAAAGGATTTTATTATGATATCGATTTAGGTTCAAATCATATTAAAGAAGAAGATGTCATTGCTCTTGAAAAGAAGATGAATGAATTGGCAAAACAAGCTAATGCTTATATCCGTAAGGAAATGACCAAAGCAGAAGCAGTTGCTTATTTCACAGAAAAAGGGGATGAATATAAATTAGATTTATTGTCTGGATTAGAAGACGGTACTATTACTTTTTACACACAAGGTCAGTTTACTGATTTATGTCGTGGACCACATATCCCAAACACAGGGGCTATCAAAGCCATCAAGATTACCAATATTGCAGGAGCATTTTGGAAGGGTGATGAGAAAAATAAAATGTTGACTAGGGTATATGGTGTGACATTCCCTAATCAAAAAGAATTAGATGAATACTTGCTTTTATTAGAAGAAGCAAAGAAAAGAGATCATAGAAAATTAGGAAAAGAATTAGGTATTTATACCATGGATGATGATGTGGGCCCAGGTCTTCCTTTATGGATGCCCAATGGTACTATCATTATTGAAGAGTTAGAAAATTTAGCAAAAGAAACAGAAGAAGCTGCAGGTTATAAGCGTGTAGTGACGCCACATATTGCTAAAGAAAGCATGTATTTGACTAGTGGTCACTTGCCCTATTATCAAGATAGTATGTTCCCTCCAATGGAGTTGGATGGTACTAAATATTACTTGAAAGCAATGAACTGTCCGCATCATCATAAAATATTTGATGCAGAACCAAAGAGCTATAAAGACATGCCTTTGAGATTAGCTGAATACGGTACTTGTTATCGTTATGAGCAATCTGGAGAGTTATTTGGTTTAATGCGTGTAAGATGTTTGCACATGAACGATGCGCATATATATTGTACGAAAGAACAATTCGCTCAAGAGTTTAAGGCAGTAAACGAAATGTATTTGAAGTATTTCAAAATATTCGGCATTGACAAATACGTAATGCGTTTAAGTTTACATGAGCCAAGTAAATTGGGGCAGAAATACATCAACGAACCTGAGTTATGGAAAGAAACTGAAGCAATGGTTCGTGAAGTATTAATTGAAACTGGAACACCTTATGTGGAAGTGCCTGATGAAGGAGCTTTTTACGGCCCTAAGATTGACGTACAAATTTGGAGTGTGATTGGGAGAGAGTTTACATTGGCAACCAATCAAGTCGATTTTGCACAAGGGAAACGCTTCAACTTAAATTTCACTAATAAAGACAACGAGCCTGAAACTCCGTTAATTATACATCGTGCACCTTTGGGAACTCACGAGCGTTTTATTGGATTCTTGTTAGAACATTATGCAGGTAAATTCCCAGTGTGGTTAGCACCATTACAAGTGAAAATTTTACCAATTAGTGATAAGTTCATGCCTTATGCTCAAGAGGTTTTCGCACAATTTAAGAAAGCAGGTGTTCGTGTAGAAATAGACGATCGCAACGAAAAAATTGGTAAGAAAATCCGTGATACGGAGATTATGAAAGTGCCTTATATGTTGGTTATTGGAGAAAAAGAAGTGGCAGAAGGTAAGCTTTCAGTTCGTCGTCAAGGAAAAGGAGACCTTGGAATGTTAGACAAAAACGAGTTCTTAGCTAAAGTAGTAGAAGAAATCGAAGAGA
>CAZXWT010000085.1:0-5377 GCA_964644475.1 uncultured Sediminibacterium sp.
AAGTTTCAATTAAAACAGCAGTTTGAATCGTCATATGTAAACAACCTGCAATACGAGCACCTTTTAAAGGTTGACTTGGTCCGTATTCAGCACGGATGCTCATTAAACCTGGCATTTCTGCTTCAGCTAAACGAATTTCTTTACGACCCCATTCTGCAAGGGAGATATCTGCTACCTTATATGGTAAGCTAAAATCGATGTTTTGTAAGCCCATAATAGTATTTATTTAAGGCACAAAGGTAGTTTCATAGAATAAAATAATAAAATATATCTAAAAAATAGTGAAATAATCTATTATTGGCTAATTTTATTGATATTAATACTTTTTAAAGATGAAAAATAAGACTATAATAGAAGATTCGGCTATAGTGAATAATACCATACCATTAGACGCCAAAGACCTGGCCATTTTAAGACTATTGCAAGACAATGCTAGAATCTCTGTGAAAGAGATCGCTGAGTCGGTTCAATTAAGTACCACGCCTGTTCATGAAAGAATTAAGAGGTTGGAATCTTCAGGTGTGATCAAACAATATGCAACTTTGATTGATGGTGCCAAAATTAAAAAAGGCTTAATGGTTATCTGTTATGTTTCTTTAAATCAACATAGTAAAAAATCAGGATCTACTTTTATTAAACTCATTAATGATCTTCCTGAAGTAGTGGAATGTTATAGTATTTCTGGAGAATTTGATTTTATGATGAAGATTGTAACAGAAGATATGAATAGCTATTACAATTTTCACGTGAACAAATTAAGTCAAGCGGAAAATATAGGACAGGTGCAAAGTGTATTCATCATGGGTGTGGTGAAGCAAACGCATGCTTTAGTATAATCCTTAATTAAAAGGTTAATCTCATTACATAATCGTCCATATAGAATCCATTACCAATATCGAACTTGAATTCGGATTCTTTTTCAAAACCATTTTTTAGATAAAAAGTATAAGCATTATTGTGCTTGTTCACTTGTAAGAATAGGGAAGTAGCATTTGCATTTTTTGCTATTTCAATAGCTTTATTCAACAAAGCTTTCCCTGATCCTGTTCCATGTGCAGTTGGTAATACATATAACTTATTCAGCTTGTATGCTTTTTTATTTTCCTCTTCATTTTCTGTTAGCTCGGCACTTACTGAACAAAAGCCAATATCTTCCCCGTTTAAATTGGCTATAAAAAATTGATGGCCTTTCTCGAATTGTTCTGCTAAAGAAGTGTCGCTATACATCCAGTCCAACATAAAATCAATCTGTACTTGGGAAATTATATGTCCATAAGTAGAAGGCCATGTTCTTTCTGAGATAGATCTGATTAATGAACGATCTTCTAAATTGGCTGGTCTGATAGTAATTTTATTCATAACAAAAATTAAAATGAGTCCCCTTTGGGAGACTCATTTAGAAATATTATTATAATTGCGCTAAACTCTCTTTAATGGTTTGGATTCTAGCTAGAGCATCTGCTTTTTTCTTTTGCTCAATGGCTAATACTTCTGGCTTAGCATTTTGAACAAATTTTTCATTGCTTAATTTTTTGTCTACAGATGCTAAAAAGCCTTCTTGATGCGCTAAATCTTTCAATAAATTTTCTTTTAAACTCTCGGTATTAATCGCTTGATCTGCTACAATGTAAAATTTATCTTTTTCTAAAGCGATTACAATACTCGAACCAACAGCACTAGAAGTAAATGAAATAGATTTAGCATTCACTTGTTTCGCTAAAATATTCTGAATGGTTTTATAAGTAGTATTATTGTCGGATTGGATATGTAAATCAATTAAGTCCTTAGGTTTAATCTGATTTTTATTTCTAGCGTCTCTTAGAGTAGATATTACATTCTTTAATAGCGCTCCTGCATTTAAAACAGATTCGTCCACTTTGCCAATGGCTTCATACTCTTTCACACATAAGTCCTCTGTCTGCTTTTTTAATGCATGGTGTAATTCTTCTGTGATGAATGGCATGAATGGATGTAATAATTGTAATAGGGTATCATAAAAATTGATACTTTGATTATAAACATCTGCATGTATTGCTTGTTCGAAACCTGGCTTGATCCATTCTAAATACCAGCTGCAATAATCATCCCAGATTAATCCGTAAATTGTTTTCAAAGCCTCACTTAATCTAAACTCTTTTAACATGCTATCCACTTCAATCTGAGTAGCACTTAGTTTAGCTTGGAACCAATCCATTGCAAATGCAGCATCTTCAGGAACATTTCCTTCATTGCTGATACGAGGTTCCCACATTTTCAACAACTTGGCTGCATTCCATAATTTGCTATTGAAATTTCTTCCTTGTTCCAAGGTAGATTCATCAAATAATAAATCGTTACCAGCAGGTGAGGCAATCATGATTCCAAAACGAACAGCATCAGCGCCATATTGATCTATCAATCCAAGTAGGTCTGGAGAGTTCCCCAAACTCTTACTCATTTTTCTTCCTTGTTTATCTCTAACAATTCCTGTGAAGTAAACATCTTTAAATGGAATCTTACCCATGTACTCTTCTCCAGCCATAATCATTCTTGCTACCCAGAAGAAAATAATTTCTGGAGCAGTCACTAATGTGCTAGTAGGGTAGTAATAATTTATTTCTGCATTATTTGGATTCGACATGCCTTTGAATACTTCAATTGGCCATAACCAACTACTAAACCAAGTATCTAGACAATCTGCATCCTGTGTTAAAGTTTTTCCTTTGGTTTCAGGGAATTTTGCTCTAACATCTTCTTCATTCTTTGCTACATATACATTGCCTTCTTCGTCATACCATGCTGGAATTCGATGACCCCACCATAATTGTCTACTTATACACCAGTCCTTAATACCTTCCATCCAATGACGGTAAACATTTTTAAATTTAGCAGGATGAAATTGAATTTCATCACTCATCACCGCTTCTAATGCTGGGGCAGCTAATTTTTTCATATCCACCCACCACTGTAAGCTCAATCTTGGTTCCACCACTGCATCTGTTCTTTCGCTAAATCCTACTTGGTTAACGTAGTCTTCTAATTTTACTAAATTGCCACTCGCTTCTAAATCTGCTGCAATAATTTTTCTTACTTCAATTCTGTCTTTTCCAATATACATTGGAGCAGCTTCATTCATAGTGCCATCTTCGTTCAATGTTTCAATCACTTCTAGACCATGTTTTTGTCCTAAGTTAAAGTCATTGATATCATGTGCAGGAGTTACTTTTAATGCGCCTGTTCCAAATTCAATATCTATATAATCGTCAGCAATAATAGGAATACGACGATTGATCATTGGAACAAAAGCAAATTTGCCCACCAAATGTTTGTATCTATCGTCTTTAGGGTGAACACAAATCGCAGTATCTCCAAAAATAGTTTCTGGTCTTACAGTTGCAATAGTGATATATTCTTCTCCTGGGATGTCTAATTTGTATCTGATATGATACATCTTGCCATTTACTTCTTTGTGAATCACTTCCTCATCACTTAATGCAGTTTTGGCACGTACATCCCAGTTGATCATTCTTTTGCCACGATATATTTTACCTTTCTCGTATAGATCAACAAATACATTAATTACCGATTCATAATAGGCGGGATCCATTGTGAAAGAGGTTCTCTCCCAATCCAAACTACAACCCATCTTTCTTAATTGCTGTAAAATGATGCCGCCATATTTTTCTTTCCACTCCCAAGCATATCCTAAGAACTCCTCTCTTGTTAAAGAAGATTTTGCAATGCCTCTTTCTCTTAACATGGCAACTACTTTTGCTTCAGTAGCGATGGAAGCATGATCCGTTCCTGGAACCCAACATGGATTCATCCCTTGCATACGAGCACGACGAACCAATATATCTTGAATAGTATTATTTAAGCAATGCCCCATGTGTAATACTCCCGTTACATTTGGAGGAGGAATGACCACTGTATAAGCAGGTTTGTCATTGGGCTCACTGTGGAAATATCCTTTATCCACCCAATGTTGATACCATTTGCTGTCTACTTCTGCGGGGTTAAAATTTTTACTCAATTCCATGCTTAATTGCTTTACCTATAATTAGTTGCAAAAATAAGGAAAAGCTACAAGCTATTTTTGACTAAAAAATGCGATCTTGGACCCTATGGAATTTGCCATTGTAGATATAGAAACCACTGGAGGCTTGCCAAGTACCCATGGCATTACTGAGATTGCTATTGTCATTCACAACGGCATTGAAGTAACCGGTAAATTCAGCACATTAGTGAATCCTTTACAAAAAATACCGCCATTCATAGTAGGTATGACTGGAATTAGCGATGAAATGGTAGCAACTGCGCCCTTATTCGAGGATGTGGCACCTCAGATTTTCAATTTACTCAATGGTAGAATCTTTGTAGCCCACAATGTGAGTTTTGACTATTCCTTTGTACATTATCATATGGATAGGGCTGGATTCAAGTGGAGTGCACCTAAATTATGCACGATTAAGTTGAGTAGAAAAGTATTTCCGGGCCTAGCTAAATATGGCTTAGGTTCTTTAACCCGAGACTTGGGAATTCGTATTGAAGGTAGACATAGGGCTTGGGGTGATGCGCAAGCAACCGCTGAAGTATTAACTATGGCGATACAAAAACAGGGGATGAGTCCTATTCATACTTTACTTGCTAAAAAAGAACCCTATAAAAAGAAAGTGTCATCTAATAAAAAATCAGATGACACTCACGAAGTTGAACCTTTTGACGATTAATAGTCTGCGGTTATACCAGTATAATTTTGAGGGGTGATTTTTTTCAATTCCTTTTTCAAAGCGGCTGTTACTTTTAAACCATCAATGAATTTGTGCATTGATTTTTTATCAATCTTGCTATTTCCTCTAGTTAAATCTTTCAGTGCTTCATATGGGTTAGGATATTTCTCTCTGCGAAGAATGGTTTGAATGGCTTCAGCAACCACTGCCCAGTTATTCTCTAAATCTTCTTGAATTTTTGTTTCATTCAAGATCAATTTTCCTAAACCTTTCTCTAAAGAATTAATCGCAATGGCAATATGTCCCACTGGAACACCGATATTTCTTAAAACAGTTGAATCAGTCAAATCTCTTTGTAATCTTGAGATAGGAAGTTTAGCAGCGAGATGCTCTAAAACGGCATTAGCAATACCTAAATTACCTTCTGCGTTTTCAAAATCAATTGGGTTTACTTTATGTGGCATAGCGCTTGATCCAACTTCTCCTTTCTTGGTTTGTTGTTTAAAGTAATCCATACTGATATAAGTCCAGATATCTCTAGAAAAATCGATCAAGATATTATTGATTCTTTTTAAATTATCACAATGTGCAGCAAAATGGTCGTAATGTTCAATTTGAGTAGTGAATTGCATTCTTTGTAATCCTAAAACATCTTCTACAAATTCATT
>CAZXWT010000086.1:0-5361 GCA_964644475.1 uncultured Sediminibacterium sp.
CCCTGTTTTTCAATTACACCTATCACCATCACTCGTCTTCCTCCATAAGAAATGGTTTTCCCTAAAGCTTTTTCAGCCTTACCAAAAAGCTCTTCAGCCACTTTATAACCAATCACTCCTAATGGCCCACCTCTTAAGAAATCTGCTTCAGAAAAATACCTTCCATAACCTATATTAAAACTTTGAACAGCTTTGTATTCAGAAGTAATACCATAAATATTCACCCCTTTTAAAACGTTTTCCTCGTAAGAGAAACTAGCTTGATTGGACATGAAAAAAGCCATATTGGAGGCCAAATTGCTTTTTTTCTTAATGATCTCCATCTCTTCCACCTTCATATTGGGTCTTTTCATGAATTTCCACCAAGGATATTCTGGCCCACCACTATAGTCCCATTTGTCAATATATATGGTGTTATTACCGAAGCTAGATAAGTCATTTTGGATTTTCGCCTTTAAACTATCAATGGTCGCCAATACTCCAATAATGCAGAAAATACCAATAGTGATACCAAATAAAGAAAGGAAAGTTCTTAGTTTATTCACTTTTAGCTCTTGTAAAGCCATTTTGAAGCTGTTCCAAAGTATGGTTAAGACTTTAATCATGCAGTAAAAATAAGCCAAAGATGGCATCCTTTTATAAATTTATACAAGTGGTCAATTACCTATCTAAATGCACAAATTGTTAAGGTATTTGACATTGATGCTCAAAATCATAGAACGAATTAGCGCATGTTAGAAATTCCTTGTTACTTTTGCATCGATTTTAAAAATCTGCAATTATGACCTTTAAACAAATGTTTACTTCCTCCGTGGGAAAAAAATTAATCATGGGGTTCACGGGTATTTTTCTAATTCTTTTTTTAATTGTACATGCTGGATTAAACGCAACCATCTGGGCGAATGATGGAGGTTTGATGTTCAACAAAGCTGGACATTTTATGGGAAGCAATGCTGTTCCAAGAGTTTTAGAAATTGGATTATTCCTTGGTATCTTTTTACATATCTATCAAGGATATCTTTTAACGCTTGAAAACAGAAGTAAAAGATCTGTTGGATATGCAGTGAGTTATACAAAAGGAAGTAAATGGTATAGCAGAAGTATGGCTATATTAGGTACTTTAATTTTGTTGTTTTTAATTGCACACATTTATCATTTCTGGACACCAAGTAGATTAGGTGGTATTGGTAATATCAAAGCATTAGGTACTGTAAATCACAACGGTGTTGAATTACATAATTTATATGCAGAAATGGACTTGGTTTTCACTAATCCATACATTGTAGTTTTATATGTATTAGCATGCGGATCTTTAGCTTATCATTTAGCTCATGGATTCCAAAGTGCATTCAAAACTATTGGAGTACACAATAGAAGATATCATGCATTAATTTCAAGTATTGGATATGGTTTTGCCATCATCGTTCCATTGATTTTTGCAATGATGCCAATTAGCTTCTATTTTGATTGGATTAAATAAACCAATCAACAAACCTTATTTTACAAACTGATTGATAAAAGATTGAACTATGTTAAACGCTAAAATTCCTGCTGGAAAACTTGATGACAAATGGGTAGATTATAAAGGTCATTGTAAATTAGTGAACCCAGCTAATAAAAGAAAAATGGAAGTGATTGTTGTAGGTACTGGTTTAGCCGGTGCTTCTGCAGCTGCTTCTTTAGGTGAATTAGGCTATAAAGTAAAAGCATTTTGTTTTCAAGATAGTCCACGTCGTGCGCACTCTATTGCAGCACAAGGTGGTATTAATGCTGCTAAGAACTATCAAAATGATGGTGATAGCGTATTCAGATTATTCTACGATACCATTAAAGGTGGTGATTACAGAGCACGTGAAGCAAACGTTCATCGTTTAGCTGAAGTAAGTGCCAATATTATTGACCAATGTGTGGCTCAAGGTGTTCCTTTTGCGCGTGAGTATGGTGGATTATTAAGTAATAGAAGTTTTGGTGGTACACAAGTACAAAGAACTTTCTATGCTGCAGGTCAAACAGGACAACAATTATTAATTGGTGCATACCAAGCTTTAGAGCGTCAAGTAGCATTAGGTAATGTGCAAATGTTTGCGCGTCACGAAATGTTAGACGTGGTGAAAGTAGATGGTAAAGCAAGAGGTATTATTGCGCGTAACTTGGTTACTGGAGAATTAGAAAGACATTTTGGTTATGCAGTATTATTATGTACTGGTGGATATGGTAACGTGTTTTATTTATCTACCAATGCAATGGGATCGAATGTAACTGCTGCTTGGAAAGCGCATAAGCAAGGTGCTTTCTTTGCTAATCCTTGTTTCACTCAAATTCACCCAACCTGTATACCAGTAAGTGGTGATCATCAATCTAAATTGACTTTGATGTCAGAGTCTTTAAGAAATGATGGTCGTATTTGGGTACCAAAGAAAAAAGGTGATGACAGAAAACCAAATGATATTCCAGAAGAAGAAAGAGATTATTATTTAGAGCGTCGCTACCCTGCTTTTGGAAACTTAGTGCCAAGAGACGTAGCATCAAGAGCTGCAAAAGAAAGATGTGATGCTGGATATGGTGTAGGTACTTCAAAGCAAGCAGTTTATTTAGATTATGCAGCTGCGATTGAAAGATATGGTAAGACTGAAGTAAGTAAGAAAGGATTAAGCAATGTAAGTCATGATGAAATCATTGCAATGGGTAAGGAAGTAGTGAAAGAGAAATATGGCAACTTGTTTGACATGTATGCTAAAATCACAGGAGAAAATCCTTACGAAGTACCAATGAGAATTTATCCAGCAGTTCACTATACAATGGGTGGATTATGGGTAGATTATGAATTACAAACAACTGTACCTGGCTTATATGCTTTAGGTGAAGCTAACTTTAGTGATCATGGTGCCAACCGTTTAGGTGCAAGTGCTTTGATGCAAGGTTTAGCAGATGGTTACTTTGTAATTCCTTATACTTTAGGAAACAATTTAGCAGACGAAATCTATAACGCTCCTATTCCTACTTCACATCCTGCATTCGAAGCTGCAGAAAAAGCAGTAGCCGATAGAATCCATACTTTAAAGAACATTAATGGTAAACAATCTGTTGAAAGTTTCCATAAGCGTTTAGGAAAGATTATTTGGGATAAATGTGGTATGGCTAGAAATGCTGAAGGTTTAAAGCAAGCAATTGCTGAAGTGCAAGCATTGAAAAAAGAGTTCTGGTCTGATGTTAGAATTCCTGGTGATATCAACGAATTTAATCCTGAATTAGATAAAGCAAACCGTGTGGCTGACTTTATTGAATTAGGAGAATTAATGTGTGTCGACGCATTAAATAGAGAAGAAAGTTGTGGTGGTCACTTCAGAGAAGAATACCAAACAGAAGATGGTGAAGCATTAAGAGACGATGAGAAATTTATGTATGTTGCTGCATGGGAAGCTAAGGCAGAACACGAATGGCAATTACATAAAGAAGAGTTGAAATACGAAGTTATTAAACCTTCTCAACGTAACTACAAATAATCAAACTCTAATTAATTACAAGCATAATATTTAAGATATGTCACATCAATCATTGAATTTAAAACTAAAAGTATGGCGCCAAAAGAATGCTAACACAGCAGGTGCTTTCAAAACATACGAAGTAAACGACATCTCAGATGAAATGTCTTTTTTAGAAATGTTAGACGTTTTAAATGAAAAATTAATCACTGAAGGTGATGAACCAGTTGCTTTTGACCACGATTGTAGAGAAGGTATTTGTGGTATGTGTTCATTATATATTGACGGTAAGCCACATGGTCCTTGGCAAGCTAACACCACTTGTCAATTGCATATGCGAGCTTTCAAGGATGGCGACACTATTACTATTGAACCATGGAGAGCAAACTCTTTCCCTATTGTAAAAGATTTAACAGTAGACAGAAGTGCTTTTGATAGAATCATTCAAGCAGGTGGATATGTGAGCGTAAATACGGGTAATGCAGTAGACGGTAATAGTTTGCCCATTGAAAAAGACAAAGCTGATGAAGCATTTGCTTCAGCAATGTGTATTGGATGTGGTGCTTGTGTAGCTGCTTGTAAAAATAGTTCAGCGATGTTATTCTTAAGTGCAAAGGTTTCACATTTGGCTTTATTACCACAAGGTGCGCCTGAAAGAAAATCTCGTGTATTAAACATGGTAGCACAAATGGATAAAGAAGGTTTTGGTTCTTGTACAAATACTGGCGCTTGTGAAGCAGCATGTCCAAAAGAAATCTCTATTGCAAATATCGCTAGATTGAATAAAGAATACTTAGGTGCTAGCTTAACTTCAGAATAGTTAAAGCGAAATGGCGAACACCTATTTCCAGTTCAAAAAATTTATCGTGCATCAGGAGCATACTTCAATGAAAGTATGTACTGATGCATGTTTATTTGGTGCATGGGCCATTCAAGACCCCACATTAGCAAATGCGTCTTCCATACTTGACATTGGTACAGGTACGGGATTATTAAGTTTAATGTGTGCGCAGAAAAATACTTTAGCTAAAATCACGGCAGTAGAAATTGAACCAGGTGCTGCCAAGGAAGCGAGATCCAATGTTGATTTAAGTGAATGGAAGGATCGATTAGAAATAATCAATTGCTCTATTCAAGATTTCGCTGACAAACACAATGGGAAATTTGAATGTATAATTTCCAATCCCCCATTTTTTGAATCAGACTTAAATTCCCCTGACGACAATAAGAACTTAGCATCACATAGCGCAGCATTGCCATGGACTGAATTTGCAACTGCAGTTGCGAACCTTTTAGATACCAACGGAAATTTTTATGTGATCATTCCATCTATTAGAGCCTATACCATGCAAAAAAATATGGAATCTAATGGATTACATTTAGTTGAAGAAACAACCGTATTCAATAAAGAAAAACAATTACCATTTAGGTCTTTTTTGAAATTCACCAATAGTGCAGAAAAAATAACAGCCATCAAAAGAGACAAGCTTTTTATTAAGCAAGCAGATAATAGTTATACAGAGGAATTTAAAAACTTACTGAAAGACTATTATTTACAATTCTAATAGTTATTCTTACCAAGACAATTAGTGCTTTGCATAATCTGCAAGATAGTCGTAGTAAGTTGTTAACTTGCCCTTATTCAACATAGTGGCTCTTTCGATAATGGGATTACCACCTTTTACCAAATCTTCTAATACATATTTAATCAATTGTTCGCCAAAAAATCTACTTGCGTCTCTTGGAAGTTCATTTGGTAAATTACCCACGGCCATTATATCTACGCAATTATAATGATAAGGATTACATTTTTGACAAGTTTCAATTTGTACACCATAAATTGGATCATCTGATGTAGCATCTCCTAAATTACAAGGCA
>CAZXWT010000087.1:0-5341 GCA_964644475.1 uncultured Sediminibacterium sp.
ACTTGCTCTAGTAATTCGTCCATCATAATTCCGTAATGACTTTCATCATATGTGCATTCTCCATTTTTAATTAATAAAACCTGTGGAGATTCATGATGTACTTGAAATAATTCTGCAATGGCATTTGAAATTGGTCTAAAATTCAATAAGTCTAAATAATAAAAATCAATAGTATCTGGTGCTTCAGCTCTTTCAAATCTTGAAAAAGCCATTTGTGAAATACTACATGTGGTGCTATGTTTGAATATCACTTGAGGCTTGTTACTAGAATTTGTTTTTATTGTTTCTAATTGATCTAGGCTAGTTAATTGAATCCAATTCATATGCTTATTTTAAGGTTCAAAAATAGCTAAATTATTGGAAGTATTTTATCAGTTATATGAATAATGATTAACTTCACACAATAATCGAATTTATGCAATTACAATTGACCAATCCTATTTGTTTTCTAGATTTAGAAACCACTGGTATAAATGTTAGTCTTGATAGAATAGTGGAAATTGCTATCATCAAAATTATGCCTGATGGGACTAAACAAATAAAAAGAAAATTGGTCAATCCTGAAATGCCGATTCCTAAAGCAGCATCAGATGTACACGGTATTTCTGATGAAATGGTTAAAGATGCTCCAAGCTTCAAACAAATCGCTAATGAAATAAAACAATTTATTGAAGGAGCAGATTTAGCAGGGTATAATAGTAATCGATTTGATATCCCCATGTTAAATGAAGAGTTTCTTAGAGCAGGTATCGCAATTGATATGTTGTCAAGAAAATTGTTAGATGTTCAAAAAGTGTTTCATATGATGGAACAAAGAACACTTTCCGCAGCTTATAAATTTTATTGTGATAAGAACTTAGAAGACGCACATACTGCAGAGGCAGATGCTATGGCAACATTTGAGGTTTTGGAAGCACAGGTGGTTAAGTACCCTCAAATTGGAAATACAGTTGAATCTATCGTTAAATTTACCGGAGAAGATGAGATTATTGACTTTGCTAGAAGATTGGTTTATGAAAATGGGGTAGCTGTATTTAATTTCGGTAAACACAAAGGAAAACCTGTAATTCAAGTACTTAAGGAGGAACCACAGTACTATGATTGGATGATGAAAGGAGATTTTGCCCTACATACTAAGCAAAAATTGACTGAAATTCTAAATAAGTCAATATTAAATAAATAGCTTATATTTACACATAATAATTATTTCAAATAATCACTATACCCCCTAATCAGTGAAAAAATTAGTCATAATCCCTACCTATAACGAAAAAGAGAATATTCTTTCGATCGTTAATGCCGTTTTATCTTTAAAGGGGACTTTTGATATTCTAGTCATTGATGATGGTTCTCCAGATGGTACTGCCCAACTTGTAAAAGACACTATTCCTAAACATCCTGGTAGATTATTCATTGAAGAAAGAACTGGTAAATTAGGATTGGGCACTGCCTATATTCATGGTTTCAAATGGGCCTTGGAAAAAAAATATGATTATATATTTGAAATGGATGCCGACTTTTCTCATAATCCCAACGATTTAGAAAGATTGTACACGGCTTGTGAAGTAGATGGTGCTGATGTGAGCATAGGTAGTAGGTATGTAAAAGGTGGCGCAACGGAGAACTGGCCCCTGGATAGATTAATTTATTCAAAAGGAGGATCTGCATATACTAGAATAATCACTGGCATGCCTGTGAAAGACCCAACAGCGGGTTTTGTTTGTTATAAAAACAGGGTGCTAGCAGCAATTGATTTAGATAAAATCAATTTTATTGGGTATGCATTTCAAATTGAAATGAAATTTGCTTCTTGGAGATTGGGCTTTAAATTAAAAGAAGTCCCTATCACTTTTGTTGATCGAAAAATTGGCACTAGCAAAATGTCCAAAGGAATCATCAAGGAAGCAATACTTGGTGTGTTGAACATGCAATGGCAACATATGACAGGACGCTTTATCAAAAATATAAAGCGTGTTTATGTTAGCTTGTTTTTGTAGTTTTTAGAATTCGATTATAAATCCCACTGTTGGAGTTATAAAAACTTGATTACCATCTGCTAAAGAAGGTATCGCATTTGATCCATCTTTCTTAATAGGTTTACCATCTGTAGTCTTAAAAGTTCCATCTGGATTAGATTCAAATATATATGCACTTGGTGCTACACTTCTGCTTCCATACCAATTGGTCACATCTAAGAAAAAATCTAAGGTAGCTTTCTTGTAAAAATACTTTTTGTCAATTCTAAGATCACTGGAGTGGAATGGTTGTACTCTTAATGTATTCAACCTTGAGTAATCTAAAATACCTTGTTTTAAGGTCACGAAATTCAATCTACTTGCAACACTATCATAAGGAGTATAAGGAGTTCCACCTTGTACTCTTAGTTTTAATCCTAATTCCCAATTCTTATTGAATTTATATCCTGCTGTTAAACTTAATAAATGAATATTTTCCCAAGCACTAGGAATAAATTTGCCAGCAAAATTAGTATATGAACTTCTGAAATAACTATAACTTGCTACCCCAAAAAATCTTTTAGTTAATTTCTGTTGAGCAAATAATTCAAATCCATAACTCTTGCCAAAACCTTTGGTACTAATTGGTTCATTTCCTAGAATATTAAAATCTGCTCCTAAATTAGATAAGCTAATTCCTTTTTGAATACTAATAGGAACACCAAAATACTTTTTAGCAAATACTTCGAATGTAAATCTTGTTGCGTCACTTGGTATATATTCAATTCCTGCTACATAGTGGTTACTTCCAATATAATCTGCATTTTTATTGACAAAATTTCCATTTAAATCTTTGAAACCTAAAACCGTAAGAGGTGCAACTTTAAAATACCTGCCAATTGAAGCATTTAAGTTAATCTTATCCGTTAATACATAACTGAATCCAAGTCTTGGAGAGATTCTGCTCATGAAATCTTTTCCTGAATTATTAAATCCATTTCCGTCTGTTCTAATTCCTGCACTAATTCCTAATCTATTGTTGAATGCTCTTTTGCCTAATTGAAAGAAAGCTCCATATTTTTTAAAAGCTATATCCGTAAAATAATTATAGGTTAATGGAGCAGCTATGGCTGATCCTTGATTAGTGGGTATATAAGATTTCAATACCTGATAAGTATAGTTGTCGTATTCGACAGTTTGAATGTTAGCCCCTGTAGTCCACTTAAGCCCCAAAAAGCTTTTAGTTATATCAAATCTTAATTTATTTTCGATTTCGTTAGATCTAAATTGTAATGTTAATTCACCTTTGTTTTGAGAAAGATTATCCTCATATTTTTCATTTAAATTGTTCAAGTGATTTCTACTCATGCTAATATTCCAATATCCTTTATTGATCAATCTTTTTAAAGAGACACCTACTGTATAACTCCATTGATTGATTGACGGGCTTGAATTCAATGCATAAATTTTTTCTGGAGTGGCATTTCTTGGCGCCACAAAATAGAAATCGTCTATTGCTCCAATACCCAAGAATGTTAAGGTAGTTTTGGGATCAATTTGATGGGTTACTTTATATTGAAAATCCCAAAAATTTGGTCTAATGGGTAGGTCTAAAACATGAAATAAGTATTGTAAATAACTTCTTCTAGCAGAAGCCAAGAAAGTAGTTTTGCCAGATTTAGATAATGGGCCATTAAATGTGCTAGCAAATTCTGTTGCTCCCATTCTTATATTGGTTTCTAATTTGTTTGGATTCCCTCTTTTTTGCTTGAATTCAAAAACAGAAGATAAAGCATTATCAAATTTTGCATCAAAAGCTGAAGTGGACAATTTTACTTCATCTATAAAAGATACATTTAAAATACCTTGCGGGCCACCAGCACTACCTTGAGTAGAAAAGTGATTAATTACTGGGATTTCTATTCCATCTAAGTAGAATACATTTTCATTGGGTGCACCACCTCTAACAATAATATCGTTTCTAAAACCTGCACTTGTGCTTGCAGAACCAGTTACGCCCGGTAAACTTTGTACTACTTTAGAAATGTCAAAATTACTACCTGGGCTAGATTTAATTTCTTCTGCTGTTAACTTTTGAACACTCAAAGGAGTTTCTAAAGTAGCAGCTCTTACAGTTCTTCTGGTACCACCAACAGTTACTTCTCTCAATGTGACTTCCTGAGGTAGTAATTCTATAGTATTGATGGTCTCATTTCCTGAACTAACTACTACATTATATAAAGTATAGGGGATACTTCCTAAAGAAGTAAATAAGATCTGATATTGACCAGTTGGAACCATTTTTAGCTCATATCTACCTAAACTATCAGAAATGGTCGAAAAAGAGGTATTAAGTACTTTTACTGTTACCCCAGCAATGGGATTTTGGGTGTTTTTATTTACAATCCATCCTGACAAACTTCCCTTGGTTTGTGCCGCTGACTGCATAGAAATAAGAAGACTAAGACAAGCTACAACAAAATACCTCATATAATAATTAATAATGATGCAATTTATAACAATTAATATTCTAAATAGTTTACCTAACTTAGGAATTCAAAAATTTAAAGCCAGATGAAATTAGCTGCTCTATTTGTAGGATTAAGTCTTAGTTCTTTTGCTTTTGCCCAAAAGAAGCCCTTAGATCATTCTGTATATGATCAATGGCAATCAGTAAAAGAAACCATTATTCAGCCTCAGGGTCAATATATTGTTTATACTATTGTTCCTCAAGAAGGAGATGGGCAATTATTCATTAGAAATATAAGTACCAAAGAAATTATACAAATTGATCGAGGTGCTCAAGCTATTTTTAGTGAGGATGGTATGTTTGTTTTTGGAAAAATCAAGCCATTCTTCGCAGAAACAAGAAAAGCAAAAATTGACAAGAAAAAGGCTGATGAATTACCAAAGGATAGCTTATTTATTTATGATATAAAAAAAGCTCAATTAGATAAAATCGCCAATGTAAAATCTTTTCAAACACCTTCTAAAGCTAATGGATCATTGGTGTATTTATTAGATAAAAAAGGAGATATTAATAAAGAAGGCTCTGAATTGGTTGTTTATAATTTAAAAACAGCATTTAAGCATAGTTTTAAAAATGTTGCTCAATATGCACTGAATCCAAATGGCCAGCAAGTAATTGTTTATCAAGTACCCACTAAAAATTTGAGTGCACAGGTTTTATTAGCCAATATTAACGATACAACTTATAGAAAATTAAATACTAGTATATTCTCTGCAACCGGTTTTGTTTGGGATGAAATAGGAGAACAAGCAGCCTATTTTGTTGAAAAGGATAGTACTAGTAAAGCCTTGCAGAAAAATTATCAATTGAATTATTTTCAGTTGGGGATGGATTCTTCTTTGAAAGTTTTAGAAAC
>CAZXWT010000088.1:0-5330 GCA_964644475.1 uncultured Sediminibacterium sp.
TCTATTGCAGGTGTGATAGGAGGTGCAAGACAAATTGAGTGTACGATAAATGGTTTGGGTGAAAGAGCTGGGAACACTGCATTAGAAGAAGTAGTGATGATCTTGCAACAACATAAAGACTTAGGATTTTATACCAATATCAATCCAAAATTATTGAATCCAATTAGTAGAGAGGTTTCAGATATTATGAGAATGATGGTCCAACCTAATAAAGCAATTGTTGGTGCTAACGCATTCTCCCATTCATCTGGAATACATCAGGATGGATTTTTGAAAGAAGCACAAACTTATGAGATTATTAATCCTGCTGAAGTAGGTGCAGAAGATAGCAAAATTGTATTAACTGCAAGAAGCGGAAGAAGTGCATTAGCACATCGCTTGCACAAGATGGGTTATCAATACACAAGAAATCAAGTAGACGAATTATATCCAAAGTTTTTAGAAATAGCGGATAAGAAAAAAGAAGTATTAGAAGCAGATTTAAAAGAAATGGCGGAAGCGTATAATTAATCATTATGGGAAAAACATTATTTGAAAAAATTTGGGACCAACATGTGGTAAAGCAAATTGAAGATGGACCATCTGTGGTATACATCGACAAGCATTTTATTCATGAGGTAACAAGTCCACAAGCATTTAGTGGAATCGAGAAGAGAGGTGCCAGCATTTTCAGACCACAACAAATTGTGGCAACTGCAGATCATAACGTACCCACCATGCATCAGGAATTACCGATTAAAGATGCTTTGTCTAAATTTCAAGTAGACACTTTAATAGAGAATTGTAAGAAGCATGGAGTAGAGCTATACGGATTGGGGCATCAATACCAGGGTATTGTTCACGTAATAGGACCAGAGTTGGGAATCACTCAACCAGGCATGACCATTGTGTGTGGAGATAGTCATACTTCAACACATGGTGCATTTGGATCTATTGCATTTGGTATTGGTACATCAGAAGTAGAAATGGTATTCGCATCACAATGTATTATGCAAACCAAACCAAAAGTAATGCGCATCAATATTGATGGCACATTAAAAAATGGTGTGGTATCAAAAGATATTATTTTATACATCATAGCACAAATATCTGCAAGTGGTGCAACAGGTTATTTTGTAGAGTATGCAGGTTCTGCGATTCGTGCATTAAGCATGGAAGCAAGAATGACTATTTGTAATATGAGCATCGAGATGGGTGCGCGCGGTGGAATGATCGCACCAGATCAAACTACATTTGATTATATCAAAGGAAGATTGTTTGCGCCTAAGGGAGCAGACTGGGATAAGCAATTAGCAAAGTGGAAGGAATTGTATACAGATGCAGATGCAAAATTTGATGTAGAAATTAATATTAAAGCAGAAGATATCGATCCAATGATTACTTATGGAACCAATCCTGGAATGGGATTATCTGTAAGAGGAACATTACCAACAACAGAAAGCTTTAAAGATGCTACAGAAAAGCAAAACTACGAGAAAGCATTACAATACATGGGCTTAAAAGCAGGACAGTCTTTATTAGGCATGCCTGTACAACATGTATTCATTGGTTCTTGTACCAATTCAAGAATAGAAGATTTTAGATTGGTAGCAAGCATTATTAAAGGAAAGAAAAAACATCCTAGCATTAAAACTTTGATAGTACCAGGTTCACAAGAAGTGGCTAAGCAAATCAAAGCAGAAGGATTAGATAAAATATTTGCAGAAGCAGATGTAGAAATAAGACAAGCAGGATGTAGCGCTTGTTTAGGAATGAATGAAGATAAGATTCCTGCAGGTGAATATTGTATCAGCACTAGTAACAGAAATTTTGAAGGAAGACAGGGTGCAGGTGCAAGAACATTATTAGCAAGCCCATTAACTGCAGCTGCAGCATTATTAACCGGAAAGATCACAGACATTAGAGATATTCTATAAAAAAATATTTATGCAATCATTACAAAAACTAACCAGCCGATTTGTTCCGCTACGAATAGAAAACGTAGACACGGATCAAATTATTCCTGCACGTTTTTTAAAGGCTACTACTAAAACAGGTTTTGGAAAAAACTTATTTAGAGATTGGAGATACGAGAATGACGACGAGACCAAACCAAAAGCAGACTTTGTATTGAATCAAGCTCAATATGGTGGAGAGATATTAGTAGCTGCAAAAAACTTTGGTTGTGGATCTTCAAGAGAGCACGCAGCATGGAGTATACAAGACTATGGTTTTAAAGTAGTGGTATCCAGTTTCTTTGCAGACATCTTTAAGAACAATGCATTGAACAATGGTGTATTGCCTGTAACAGTGAGTGATGCGTTCTTGCAACAGATTTTTGCACAAGGTGCAGAAGATACTTTAACAGTAGATTTAGAAGCACAAACTATTACAATTAATGCAACAGGTGCTTCTGAAAAATTTGAGATCAATTCGTATAAGAAAACCTGTTTATTAAATGGGTATGATGATATCGATTATTTATTAAACATGAAAGCAGAGATAGAAGCTTTTGAAAAAGCGCGTGCATAAA
Organism: uncultured Sediminibacterium sp.; assembly: GCA_964644475.1. Taxonomy (GTDB): domain Bacteria; phylum Bacteroidota; class Bacteroidia; order Chitinophagales; family Chitinophagaceae; genus Sediminibacterium. The sequence continues at coordinate 2,513 of CAZXWT010000088.1, forward strand.
ACAATTTTATGGAAAAGAAAATAGCAGTAATCTTAGGAGATGGTATTGGTCCAGAAGTAACACAGCAATCTATTAAGGTATTAGATACCATTGCAAAACATTATGGACATCAATTTACTTATGCCAATGCATTAATGGGTGCATGTGCGATTGACGAAACAGGTAATCCTTTACCAGACGAGACTATCAAAACTTGTTTAGGATCTGACGCCATATTATTTGGTGCGATTGGTGATCCTAAATATGATAATGACCCCACTGCTAAAGTAAGACCAGAGCAGGGTTTATTAAAACTAAGAAAAGAGTTACAGTTGTTTGCGAATATCAGACCTGTAAAAACTTATACAGCATTACAACATTTAACTCCATTAAAACCAAAATTATTGGAGAATGTAGATTTTGTTATCTATAGAGAATTAACTGGTGGCATCTACTTTGGAGAAAAATCTTTAAGTGAAGATGGTACCACTGCAACAGATGGCTGTTCTTATAATGTAACAGAAATTGAACGCATTGCACATTTGGCATTTAAGCATGCACAAATCAGAAGAAAAAAATTAACCTTGGTAGACAAAGCCAATGTATTAGAAACTTCTCGTTTATGGAGAAAAGTAGTACAAGGCATTGCGAAAGAATATAGCGATGTTGCTGTAGATTATTTATTTGTAGATAACGCTGCGATGCAAATCATTTTAAATCCTGCACAGTTTGATGTGGTATTAACAGAGAACTTGTTTGGAGACATTATTAGTGATGAAGCATCTGTATTAGCAGGATCATTAGGTTTATTGCCTTCTGCTTCTGTTGGAAATACGGTAGCATTGTTTGAACCTATCCACGGATCTTATCCTCAAGCAAAAGGAAAAGATATTGCGAACCCATTAGGTTCTATTTTATCTGCAGCCATGTTATTGGATCATTTCACCTTAAACAAAGAAGCAGATATTATTAGAGAAGCAGTAAGCTGGTGTTTGAATAATGGCTTTGTAACAAAAGATATCGATCCAATGAATAGTTATACAACAACAGCCATGGGTGATATGATATCTGAATACATTGAAAGACATGCAAAAGGAGAATCACATCCAATACATGAGCGTTTACATAAATCAACTATTATTTAAAATTAAGTGTCCTCTATTAAGTACTATAATATGGAATTAAATAAATATTCAAAGACCATCACATTAGATCCTACGCAGCCAGCTGCGCAAGCCATGTTTTATGGTATTGGATTAACAGATGCCGATTTACATAAAGCACAAGTGGGTGTAGTGAGTATGGGCTATGATGGTAATACTTGTAATATGCACTTGAATGCATTAGCAGATCAAGTAAAGAAAAGTGTTTGGGAACAAGATTTAGTGGGCTTAACATTTCATACTATTGGTGTAAGTGATGGCATGAGTAATGGTACCGATGGTATGCGTTATTCTTTGGTGAGTAGAGATGTGATTGCAGATAGTATCGAAACAGTTTGTGGCGCACAATATTATGATGCATTAATTGCTGTTCCGGGTTGTGATAAAAATATGCCAGGTTCTTTAATTGCGATGGGAAGATTAAATCGTCCAGCTATTATGTTGTATGGTGGAACGATTGCTCCAGGACATTATAAAGGACAGGACTTAAATATTGTATCTGCTTTTGAAGCCTTAGGACAAAAAATTGCAGGACAATTAGATGAAGCAGATTTTAAAGGAATCGTACAACATGCTTGTCCAGGTGCGGGTGCTTGTGGTGGTATGTATACTGCAAACACTATGGCATCAGCCATTGAAGCATTGGGAATGAGTTTACCTTACTCTTCTTCTAATCCTGCATTGAGTGCAGAGAAGCAACAAGAATGTAAGGATGCTGGTGCGGCCATCAGATTATTATTAGAAAGAGATATCAAGCCAAGAGATATCATGACACGCAAGGCATTTGAAAATGCAGTAGCAGTGATTATGGTATTGGGTGGAAGTACTAATGCGGTATTGCATATGATTGCGATGGCAAAAAGTGTAGGAGTTGAATTTACACAAGACGATTTCCAAGCTATCAGTGATAAGATACCAGTATTAGCAGATTTCAAACCTTCTGGAAAATATTTAATGCAAGACTTACACCAATATGGTGGGGTGCCTGCAGTGATGAAATATATGTTGGCTCAAGGATGGTTGCATGGTGATTGTTTAACTGTGACTGGAAAAACTATTGCAGAGAATGTAGCGAGTGCGCCAGATTTAGATTTTGATCAACAAAAAATAATTCTTCCAAAAGAAAATCCTATCAAAGCAACAGGACACTTACAAATTATGTATGGTAATCTAGCTACTGGTGGTAGTGTTGCAAAGATCTCTGGAAAAGAAGGCGATATGTTTGAAGGTCCAGCAAGAGTATTTGATGGAGAGCATGCATTAATAGAAGGTATCAATTCAAAAAAGATACAACCGGGTGATGTAGTGGTGATTAAAAATGTAGGACCAGTGGGTGCGCCAGGTATGCCAGAAATGTTGAAACCAACATCGGCCATCATTGGAGCGGGTTTAGGAAAATCTGTTGCATTAATTACTGATGGAAGATTCAGTGGTGGTACACACGGATTTGTGGTGGGACATATTACACCAGAAGCCTACAAAGGAGGATTGATTGGTCTTGTAGAAGATGGTGATATCATCGAGTTAAATGTACCAAAGCGTACAATGACTTTAAAAGTAGATGAAGCAACCATTGCAAAAAGAAGAGCAGCACAACCAGCACCCAAATTAAAAGTAAGTAATGGTGTATTGTATAAATATGCTAAACTAGTAAAAGACGCAAGTGAAGGATGTGT
>CAZXWT010000089.1:0-5317 GCA_964644475.1 uncultured Sediminibacterium sp.
CCATATCTGCCATCACATAAACAACTTCTTTTTGATTTTTTCGATAGATGCTTTTGTCTTTTAATACGGAATGTACTGTGACTACATCTTTTAATGGTACCATATTCCCCTGTGCACCAACCACATTCAATGACAATAGATCTTCGATATTGGTTTTATCGGCATCTTTCAATTGTAAACGAATGGGAATCTGACTATAAGAATTAGGTTGATTGATATTCCCTGCAACCATTCCAGACAAAGCCCCATTCACCAAGGCTGCCACTTGAGCGGTTAATACACCATGCTTCATGGCTTTTTCCTTATCCACCAGAATTTGGTACTCCATTTCATCATCTTCAACCATCCAGTCGGCATCAACCACATCTTCAGTTGTAGTAAACAAAGTTTTTACTTGCTTACCAATGGCAATTTGTTGTTGATAATTTGGTCCGTAAATTTCAGCGACCAATGTAGAAAGTACTGGAGGACCAGGAGGCAACTCAACAATTTTTACATTCGCATGATATCTTTCCCCAATTTTTATGATATCAGCACGCATCCCTTTTGCAATATCATGACTTTGAATACTTCTTTTGGTTTTATCCACTAAATTAACTTGTATGTCTGCTACGTTTTCACCGCGTCTTAAATCATAATGACGCACCAATCCATTAAAACTAATTGGACCCGATGTTCCAACATAAGCTTGGTAGTTTTCTACCATGGGTTGTTTGCCAATATATGAAGCAATATCAGCAGCAACAGCTTGTGTTTTTTCCAAAGTGGTTCCCTCAGGCATATCAATCACTACTTGGAATTCATTTTTGTTGTCAAAAGGCAACATCTTCACTGCAACAGATTTGGTATAAAATAATAACATGGAAGCAAAAAGCACTACTACTGTTCCCAAAACAAATGCCCAACGTTTCCAACGCTCTTCCAACATTGGCTGGATAATTTTTTTGTATATTTTATAAATGCCCGAATCTTCAAGTTTTACGCCATGTTGATCCTTATGCTCCATACCATGTTTTTCTTTTTCTCTTAAAAAGATATAACCGAGGTAAGGAGTTAAAGTCAATGCCACAATGAGCGAAAGCAACATAGCAATTGAAGCACCAATTGGCATCGGGCTCATATAAGGTCCCATTAAACCAGATACAAAAGCCATTGGCAACACAGCCGCTACAACTGTAAATGTTGCTAAAATTGTTGGATTACCTACTTCATTAATAGCATAAATGGCTGCCTGCAAAGGTGGTAATTTGCGCATTTTAAAATGCCTATGCATGTTTTCTGCGATAATAATGGAGTCGTCCACCACAATACCAGTAATAAATACCAATGCAAATAAAGTAATTCTATTTAAGGTATAGTTTAAGGCATAATAGGCAAATAAAGTTAAAGCAAAGGTAACTGGCACAGATAAAAATACCACCAATCCACCTCTCCATCCCATTGCCAACATCACAAATAGAGTCACTACAACAATAGCAATAAATAAATGAAATAATAATTCCCCTACTTTATCTGCAGCAGATTCTCCATAGTTTCTTGTTGTTGAGACACTCACATCAGCTGGAATTAAATCTTTTTTAAGCGCGGTAATTTTATGTAATATTTCTTCAGACAACTTCATTGCATCCGCTCCTTGTTTTTTCGCAATGGCAAAAGTTACTGCAGGGAAATTTCCTTTAAATGTAGTACTTAAACTATCTGCCTTTCCATAGCCAAAAAATACATATTGTGAAGCTGTAGCTGGCGCTTCTTCCACTTTTGCTACTTGCTTTAGATAGACAGGCATGCCTGCATTCATTCCCACAACTAAACTTGCAATATCTTCTGCGCTATGCAAAAAATTACCGGTTTGAACTGATATACTTGTGTCATTTCGCAAGATTGATCCACTAGTCATTTCTGAATTACTTGCCTGTATCGCTTTTGTAATGGATAAAAAATCAACATGACTTGCAGCCATAGCCGCTTTATCCAAAACAACTTTAACTTCTTTACTTCTACCTCCTAAAATATTGATATCAGAAACATTGGGGATTTTCTTTACTTCATTCGCAACTTCTTGACCTAATAATTTTAATCGATTATCATCATAATTTTCACCCCATAATGTAAATGACAATACAGGCACATCATCTATAGCTCTTGTTTTAATTAAAGGCATGGTAGTACCTTGAGGCATTTTATCCATGTTCTTTAACAACTCACTATATAATTTTACCATTGACTTTTCTACATCTTCTCCAACATAAAACTGAACGATCAACATTACCTGCCCCTTCATTGATGTAGAATAGACATATTCCACGCCCTTTATGTTAGATATAATTTTTTCCATTGGCGCAGCTACTTTTGTTTCTACGTCTTTTGGAGAAGCACCAGGATATCCTAAAAAGATATCAGCCATTGGCACTTTAATTTGAGGCTCTTCTTCTCTTGGCATTAACATTGTACTATACCCGCCAATGAGTAAAAAAGCAACCATTAATAAAATGGTTAATTTTGATTGTAAAAAACCTTTTGCGATATTACCTGATAATCCTTTTTCCATTCATTAAAATTTTAATCTCAACTGATAAACTATTGAATATTTACTTTAGCGCCATTATATAAGTTGCCGTTTGCTTTAATGATATATTTTTCATTATTTGCCAAACCAGACAATACTTCTACTTGATCTCCTTGAGTTTTACCAATTCTCAACCATCTTAACAAGGCTGTATTTTGTGCACTAATTGTATATACACCTACTAATTGATCTTTAAATACTAACGCTGCTTTGGGCACTAAAATAGATCCACTAGTTGTTGATTTAATTGTAGCTTTTTTTGCTTCTATATTAATGGAAGTATACATGCCTGCTAACAAACCCTTCACCTCCTGAGCAGGAATATTTAACTTAATAACATATTGTCCTCCTGTGAATTGAGAAGAAGGATTTATTTGAATTAATTTAGCTTGAAATTGTTTGTTTGCAGCTTCAATAGTGATTGTAGCCATATCGCCAATTGCTAAGGAAGCAATTTCAGTTTCAGGTACATTGGCAGTTATTTGCAAACTTCCTTCTTGTTCAATGGTTACAATAGGCATACCTGGATTTGCTAAACTTCCCTCGTCCGCTAATTTTTGTGTCACAATACCACTAAATGGAGCTACCACATTTGCATAGGCCAATTGAGCTTTTACTTCATGTTGCATTCCTTTTGCAGCTTCTACATTTGCTTTTGCGGATTGATATTGTAAAGTAATTTGTTCAAGTTCTTTTGTAGAAGCACTATTTTGTTTGAATAAATGGGTATACCTATCGTAGTCTTTTTGAGCCACCTGAAATGCCGCTTCGGCTTGTTTTAACATGGCGTCCACTTGCGATTGTTTTGCTTGAATATCCGTACTATTAACAGTAAATAATAATTGCCCAGCCTTTACCCTATCGCCAGCTTTAACATACACTTTTGTGATATAACCCATTATTCTTGTGGCCACATTAGTTGAATGTGCAGCTTCAATTTGTCCAGTCACTGTAAAAGATTGATCAGTACTTTCTGATTGAATTGAAGAAGTAGTTACTTCAATGGGCTTTTCATTGTCTATGATTGGCTTGTTTTCATCACTTGAACAAGCGTTCAATAAAAGCAAAGAAGCAAAAGCTGTCGAAATAAAGTATAATTTTTTAATTGTCATATTGTATCATTTATTTTGTTGGGTACTGATTTACGTTATTTTATGGTCAAAAATTCAATATAATTGATGGATGATTGATGCTCTAAATGTGCTTGTGCTAATAATAGTTTTTGTTGAGATAGTTGGCTTTGCGCTACCAAAACATCATTGGTGCTTACCAATCCTTGCTCATACCTGTTTTGTAATATCCTTAAAGCCTCTTCAGATTGTTCAACTGCTTTAGTTTGTTGTATAATTTTATATTGTGCATCAACGATGGCTCTTTTTGTTTTTCTAATTTCAGCATTGCCATTTTCTAATTGACTATTTAACTGCTCTTGTACTTTTAATTTTTCCAATTGTTGGGTTGCCACTTTTCGATTGACTTGATTGCCTTTAAAAATGTCCCATGAAAACTGCAAGCCAGCAATATAAGATTTGGCTCCATCCAAAGCAATCGAATGATCATTGATATTATAATTTGCAAACCCATTTAATCTCGGCATCCACCCCATTTTGGTACTCTTAATGCTCAAATCATAGCTATTGATTGCTGCATGTAGTGCACGTATATCTGATCTGCCATATGAAACAGAATCAACCATTGCCATTTCTTGCCCTAGTGTATATTTTTCTGTTGTATAAATTACTCCTTTTGGCGTTCCCATTAATACACTTAACTGATCTGATATATTTTCAATTTGAGAATTGGCTTGATTAAGTTGTAATTCAGCAGCTTTTACTTGAACTTCCACATTTAATAAGTCTGACTTTTGCATCATGCCCTGATTAAATCTGTTTTTTGTAAAGTCAAAAATAGATTGAATGGTTTTTAAACCTTCTTGAGTAACTTGTTTGTATTGGTATGAAAATTCTAAGTATAAATAGGTTTGAATCACTTGCATTTTGATGGCTTCTTTGGTTCTTTGTGCTTGGGCCTCAAACATGTCAATTTGAGATTTAGCCGCTTTACGCATATACAATGCATCCATATTAAAAATGGGCTGTTGCAAAGCAACTTGCGTTGTGTAATTACTAAAATTATTGGGATTGTTTAAAAGAACAGGATTAAAATCGGCTTGTTGAACAGCGGCTTGTTGTAATTTAAATCCAAAAACATTTAATGGATTATTGGTACTATAGGCAGTATGAGACAAATTCACATTGGGCAACCAAATAGCTTCTGTTTGATTAAAATTTGACTTGGCTATTTCCTTATTTGTATTAGCAATAAGTACCGTTGTATTGTTTTGTAATGCTGCTTGTATTGCATCATCCAAAGACAAAGTCGTTGAAGGATGCTGAGCATACATCGAATCTACACTTATTACGAACAAAAACAGTAGCGACAACTTTTTCAAAGCATTCCATTTTTTAAATTTCATCTGTATAATTTTATAAAGAAAGCAAAGCTAATAACATACAAATCAGTGATTAGTGACATTTATCACTCAGTGAATTTTTTAATAAAAAAATTTTACTTACTTTTAAAATAGGCACCCCTAATACCTATATTAATTATGGATCAAAAAGCAGGATTCTATATTAAAAGTTCGGACGAATTGAATGGAAGCTTTTTTGAGCAAACAACCATTCTAATTGTAGAACATAATGAATTAGGAAGTACTGGTTTTGTAATGAATAGGCCATTTGAAAAAAA
>CAZXWT010000090.1:0-2420 GCA_964644475.1 uncultured Sediminibacterium sp.
TTTATCAGGTACTATTCAAAATGATATTTTAAAAGAATATGCTGCAAGAGGAACTTATATCTACCCTCCTAAACCATCCATGAGAATTATTACAGACATTTTTGAATGGTGTAGCGAACATTTACCAAAATGGAATAGTATAAGTATTTCTGGCTATCATATTAGAGAAGCAGGAAGTACAGCAGTTCAAGAACTTGCTTTTACTTTAAGCAATGGAAAAGCTTATGTTCAAGCTGCTCAAGCAAAAGGCTTAGATATCAATGTATTTGGGAAAAGACTTTCCTTCTTTTTCAATGCACATAATAATTTATTTGAAGAAGTTGCCAAATTCAGAGCAGCTAGAACAATGTGGGCAAAGATTATGAAAGATCTTGGCGCTACAGATGAGAAAGCTTTGATGTTAAGATTCCATACCCAAACTGGTGGAGCTACTTTAACTGCACAACAACCCCATAATAATATCAGTAGAGTTACAGTTCAAACTATTGCTGCTGTTTTAGGTGGAACTCAAAGTTTGCATACCAATGGATTTGACGAAGCACTAGGTTTGCCCACTCAAGAAGCTGCGAGTATTGCTTTAAGAACACAACAAATTGTTGCATTTGAAAGTGGCATTGCAGATACTGCAGATCCATTAGCAGGTAGTTATTTTGTAGAAAATCTTACCAAAGAAATAGAAAGCAAAGCTTGGGAATTAATAGAACAAATGGATCAAATGGGCGGAAGTGTTGCTGCCATAGAAACTGGGTTTATGCAAAATAAAATTGCAGAAAGTGCTTACGCTTATCAAAAAGCTATTGAATCTAATGAAAAAATTATTGTAGGCGTTAATCAATTTAAAAAAGAAACGGAAACCGAGATTCCTATTCTAAAAATAGATGAATCTATTAGAGCAGAACAAATAAAAAGACTAGACAATTTAAAAAAGAATCGTGATAGTCAGAAAGTAGCAACTTGTTTAAAAGCAATTAAAGAAGCAGCAAAAGGCACTGACAATTTAATGCCTTTAGTCATAGAGGCTGTAGAATCCCATTGTACTTTAGGAGAAATAAGTGATGCTTTAAGAACAGTTTTTGGAGAATATCAATCATAATAAATTTAATTTTTTACAATAAAATAAACACCATGCGCAAATTATTACTTGGCTTTATGTTAGCTGGTTGCTTGGCATCTAATGCTCAAGAATTACCGAAAGCTTACAACCAGTTACTTAAAGATGTTGAAGCTCCTATGATTCAATGGAGAAGACATTTCCATGAATTTCCTGAATTATCTAATAGAGAAACCAATACAGGAAAATATATTGCTGAATTTTTGAAAACCCTTCCTAATGTGGAAGTACGCTACCCTGTTGCTAAAACAGGTGTTGTTGCTGTTCTAAAAGGCGGCAAACCTGGTGCAACCATTGCATTAAGAGCTGATATTGATGCATTACCTGTTTATGAAAGAACACCTGTACCTTTTGCTTCCAAAGTAACCACCGAATTTAATGGACAAAAAGTAAGTGTGAGCCATGCATGTGGACACGATTCACATACAGCTATGTTAATGGCAACAGCTAAACTATTAAGCAGTATGCAAAAAGATGTACCAGGTACTGTAGTATTCTTATTTCAACCTGCAGAAGAAGGTCCACCAGCAAATGAAGAAGGTGGTGCTCCTTTAATGATTAAAGAAGGTGCTTTAGATAATCCAAAAGTAGAAGCAGTTTTTGGTATTCATATTTCTTCTCAAACACCTGTTGGAACAATTAAATATAAATCTGGTGCATTTATGGCATCTTCAGATTGGTTTACTATCAAAGTAAATGGAAAAGGGAGTCATGGCTCTCAACCTTGGGGTGGCGTAGATCCAATTGCTGCAAGTGCTCAAATCATTGAAGGTTTGCAACATATTGTAAGCAGACAAATGGATTTAACCAAAGCTCCATTGGTTATTACTGTAGGCACTATCAATAGTGGTGTAAGATCTAATATTATTCCAGAAACTGCAGAAATGACTGGAACTATAAGAACCTTGGATTCTAAAATGCAAGAAGAAGTACACCAAAGAATCAAACACACTGCAGAAACCATTGCCAAAAGTAGTGGAGCTACAGCAGATGTAACCATTGATACAAAAACATTGGTAACATATAATGACCCTGCATTGGTGAAGAAAACTTTACCATCTTTAATTAAAGCTGCTGGAGAAGAAAATGTATCAGAATCTACTTGGGTAACAGGCGCAGAAGATTTTTCATTTTTTGCAGCAAAAGCACCAAGCTTTTTCTTCAATGTGGGTGCTTTACCAAAAGGGACTGATCCTAAAAATGCAGGCCCACACCATACTCCAGATTTCTATTTAGATGAATCAGGATTTATTGTTGGAGTAAAAGCGTTTACTCAGTTAGTATTTGACTATAATAAAACTAAATAAAT
>CAZXWT010000090.1:2520-5302 GCA_964644475.1 uncultured Sediminibacterium sp.
AATAATTTCTGGCACCAAATAATAAACTACCAATTCTTACCATATTACTACCCAATTTTACAGCTAATTGATAATCGCTACTCATACCCATACTTAATGTATCTAAAGAATGATTTAGTTGATTATTTGATTGATCAAACATGTTCTTTAAAGATCCAAACTCTTTAGCAAGCAAGTCTTGATCTTCAGAAAAACTAGCCATTCCCATTAGACCCTTGATTCGAACATTTGGATAATTAGCTAAGCGTCCACTTTGTATAAATTCATTTAAACTTTCTTCATCAAAACCAAACTTGGTTTCTTCAGAAGCAATATAAACTTGTAATAAACAATCTATGATTCTATTTTGCTTGAGCGCTTGTTTGTTGATTTCTTGTAATAATTTTTCAGAATCTACCCCATGAATTAAATGTACAAAGGGAGCAATATATTTAACCTTATTAGACTGCAAATGTCCAATAAAATGCCATTGTATATCTTTAGGTAATTGATCTGCTTTATCTACTAATTCTTGTACATAGTTTTCTCCAAATGCCCTATGTCCTAAATCATATAATTCCATGATATCGGCATTCGGCTTTGTTTTACTAACTGCAATTAATTGAACATTTTTAGATAAAAGTTCTTGATGTACAGACTGATATGCTTCTACATTTACCGACATGTTAAATAGATTATTGCTGGCAAAGCTACTACTTTGTTATGCTTCTACCAATCACCATCTTTTGAATTTCACTTGTTCCTTCATAAATCTGAGTAATCTTAGCATCACGCATTAATCTTTCTACATGAAACTCTTTTACAAAACCATAACCCCCATGAATTTGCACCGCTTCAGTTGTAACCCACATAGCTGTATCACTTGCATGAAGTTTAGCCATTGCTGCACTTGTGGTGTAATCCAAATGTTGGTCTTTTTCCCAAGCTGCTTTTAAACAAAGTAATCTAGCAGTTTCTATTCTTGTTGCCATTTCTGCTAATTTGAATTGTATGGCTTGATGCTCATGAATAGGTTTGCCAAATGTTTTTCTTTGTTTACTATAAGCTAGTGCTAATTCATAAGCACCACTTGCAATTCCTAAAGCTTGAGCTGCAATGCCAATTCTTCCACCATTCAAAGTTTTCATAGCAAAATTAAAACCGAATCCTTCCTCACCTATTCTATTGGCTTTAGATACTTTCACATCAGTAAAAGAAATTGCATGGGTGTCACTACCTCTAATTCCTAATTTATTTTCTTTAACACCCACCGTTATACCAGGCGTATCTTTCTCCACTATAAATGCATTGATTCCTTTGTGTCCTTTAGAATAGTCTGTTTGAGCAATAACTAAATAGACACTTGCAGTCGAACCATTGGTAATCCAGTTTTTGATACCATTGATTACATAATGGTCGCCCATATCTTTTGCTTCTGTATGTTGATGCGTTGCATCACTACCCGCTTCTGGCTCACTTAATAAGAATGCACCAATATATAATGATCCATTTTTATGGCCTTGTGCTAAAGGAACTAAGTATTGTTGTTTTTGTGCTTCATTAGCAAAATGTTCCAAACCCCAACAAACCAAACTATTGTTGACACTCATTGCAACACTTACACTGGAATCCACTTTACTTATTTCTTCCATGGCTAATACATAGCTAATGGTATCCATCCCTGCTCCACCATATACGGGATTGGTCATCATTCCCATTAAACCTAAATTAGCTAACTGTAATAATTGTTCTTTGGGAACCATTTGCTTTTCATCGCGCTCAATTACTCCTGGTAAACATTGTTGTTGCGCAAATTCTCTTGCAGCTTTTTGAATCATTAATTGCTCTTCAGAAAGACTAAAATTCATACAAAATAGATTTGTACAAATTTACACTAACAATTGTTAGTACACAAATTATTTCATTGAATTTGTGCCAAGATTACTTTGAACTCGTTAATTTTCTTTGAACAATCTGAAATAAAACGGACTTATCCGCTTCAGTCATTTCCATGATACTGTCCTGTCTAAAATGACGCTTAAAAGCAAGCATAGCAGCACTTGTATCTGTTACATCGTATCCAATAATAGATAAAGCCATAGGAATACTTAACCCAGTTGGCAAATTTTTAGTGCTATCAGGATTATACCAAATTCCATAGCCATTTTGAGCTAATTGATTCCAAGGGAAATGAATATTAGGATCTACTTTTCTCTTTGGTGCGATATCTCCATGACCTATAAAATTTTCAGCAGGAATTTTATATTGAGACTTTAATTTTTCTAAAAGGGACAATAAACTATTTATTTGAGCAGGCTCAAAAGGTTCAAAACCATTGTTATCTATTTCAATTCCAATAGAACTAGAATTGATATCAGTATTATTACCCCATTTAGCAATACCTCCATGCCAAGCGCGCATATAATCGTTGAGCATATGATGAATAGTTCCATCTTTACAAATAACATAATGTGCACTCACTTTGGTTCTTTCCAAAGTAAAAGTTCTAAGTGTTTGTTCACAAGAATTTTGTGCAGTATGATGGATTATAACAAAATTAGGTTTACGTAAATCAAAATTGGTAGTACCTACCCATTGTTTTGCAGAAGGCAAATCATTGACAATTTGCAATGATGGATCCAATTTAATTTGCTTTACTAAGTCTTTGGTTTGTTTCTTATAGAACTTGTTGGTAGAGCTATATTGAAAATTATTACAAGCTACTAATACAATTGATAAGAATAAAGCACTAATTAGTAAAGATTTGATTGGCATAGGTATGAATTAAATACTTGGTTCTTGT
>CAZXWT010000091.1:0-3913 GCA_964644475.1 uncultured Sediminibacterium sp.
GGTTTCAAATCTAATCTATTCGCAATAGACTGGTCAATTGCAATACATATTAAACCTCTTGCATCCTTTGCACACAAATTCATTTTTTCTTGTGTAGAAGCATCTGCAGGGAAAATAATATCTCCTTCATTTTCTCTTGATTCATCATCAACCACAATAATGGGAGAACCTTCTTCAAAATGCTTTAAAGCTAAATCTATTGAACTAAACATTATTTTCTTGTCTTTTATTTAATAATTGCTCTGTGTACTTTGCCAGTATATCAAATTCAATATTGACAAGGTTGTTTTTTTCAAGTAATGCTAAGTTTGTTTTTTCTAAGGTTACTGGAATTATACACAATTCAATAATATTTTCTCTAACCTGATTTATTGTCAAACTCACTCCATTAATAGCAATAGACCCTTTATAAACAACATATTTTACAAATTGTTCAGGAACTTCAATATGTATAAACCAGGCTTTTTCACCTTCAATGATTTCTTTTACAACAGCTGTTGAATCTACGTGTCCAAGTACATAATGGCCACCTAAATAGCCATTAGGTTGCATGGGAAGTTCAATATTAATTTTTGTCTTAGGTTGGTAATGCTGGATGATTGTTTTGTCTATAGACTCCAATGAAACAAAGAATGAAAGGATATCGCCCTCTATGTCGGTAACAGATAAACAAGCGCCATCAATCGCAACACTATCTCCTAGATTAACTTTTGCTGCAATACTTCTGGCATTAATCTTAAGCTCCCAACCTGATGGATTGGGAATAATTTGTTCAATTATGGCAGATCCAACTATTCCTGTAAACATATGCTTAATTGTAGGTAAATTTGAGTTGCAAAGATAGTTTATATGACAGAGAAGGAGCTTCTACATTATGCATTTTTATTAGCTAAAAAAGCAAATCCTAAAGAAATTAGACCTAACCCTTTTGTTGGGGCAATAGTGGTTTGCGAGAATGGGAAAATTATTGGCGAAGGTTACCATCAAAAAGCTGGAGAAGCGCATGCAGAAGTATTCGCAATTAACGATGCACTAAAAAAAGGTGCAGATTTATCCAAATCAAGATTATTAGTAACCCTGGAGCCATGTTCTCATCAGGGAAAAACACCCCCTTGTACTAGCCTGATTTTAGCACATAAAATTCCTCATGTTATTATTGGTTCACTTGATCCTAACCCTCTAGTCTCTGGAATAGAAATTTTAGAAAAAGGAGGCGTCAAAGTTACCCAACTTATATTACCTGAAATTCAAGAAATGAATACTGTTTTCAATATCAATCAGCAATTAAAAAGACCAAAATATATCATTAAAACGGCTTCCACTTTAAATGGGAAAATAGCTGACCGAGACGGGAAAAGTCAATGGATTTCAAGCGAAACAAGTAGGGCATTTGTTCACAAAGAATTAAGAGCAAATGTAGATGGCATTTTAAGTACAGCAAAAACTGTTATTCAAGATAAAGCAAGATTAAATATAAGATTGACTGATGGCACAGTTAGTGAAGTAAATACAATAATCATTGACAAGCAACTAAGTTTGTTTAATGAAGAATATCAAAATTTACCTATTTTTCAAAAACGGAATAGCACAAAATTATACATTGTTACAGAAAAGCAAGACTTACCAATAGTTCCAGAATATATAGAATTTATCAAGATTAATTTTGAACATAACTGCATTGACTTTAATGCACTTCATGAATCATTGTTATCTAAGAATATTTGTTTTGTTTTAGTGGAAGCTGGATCTAAATTGAATACATCCATGTTACTCAACCATTCCATTGATGAAATATATGCTTTTGTTTGTCCTTCTATCATCACAGATGCTTTAGCTAAAAATATATTTGAAACTGACAGAATTCAATTAATGGATGAAAAAATAAAACTTCAATTAATGGAATTCAAACAATTAGAAAATGATATGCTGCTTCGTTATAAAGTATTAAGCTAAGTCAATATTATAATGAACACCATGATTGGCTTTCTGATGAATCGCATCTTCTAATAATTCAATGGCATTCTCAAGAACAATATACTCTTCAAATGATTTAATATTGAATTCTTCTGAGTATTGAGAATCTTTTTCATGATCTTTGAGTAGCTTTAAAGCTTGTGACAAACCTTTATTAGACCTCAATACACCTGCAGATTCACTAAGTGTCTTTTGTACTAAATTGATATCAATTATTTTAAATTTTGGCAAACTTAATTTTGCTTGTACTGCATTGAGTTGACTATCATCATTCAACAATTTATAAGTTGCAAATTTTGCAAATGCAATTGCTTCCAACAATGAATTAGACGCTAATCTATTCGCGCCATGTAAACCAGTAGAAGCTACTTCTCCAATGGCAAATAGATTTATCACATTGGTTTCGCCGAACTCATCTACTTCAATACCCCCACAAGCATAATGTTGTACCGGAACTATAGGTATTAAATCTTTGTAAATTTCTATACCCATCATATCAAAACATTTTTGTTGGATAGATGGAAAATGAGTATCTATAATATGTTTATCAATATTTGTAGCATCTAAATAGACATATGAAGCATTTGTTTTCTTCATTACATCCACAATCGATCTTGAAACTATATCTCTTGGTGCTAAATCAGCTCTTGGATCATATGCTTTCATAAAAGCATTGCCATGTATGTCTTTCAATACAGCGCCTGCACCTCTTAAAGCTTCTGATATTAAAAATGTATTATTCTGTTTAGCGTATAACCCAGTTGGATGAAATTGAATAAAAGATAAATCTTTTATTTTTGCTCCTAATTTTTTAGCAAAATAGACACCATCCCCTGTGGCAATTTTTTGATTGGTAGTCTTCTCGTATAACATTCCTAACCCTCCAGTTGCCAAAACTAATTTACTAGAACTTATATCTACAAATATTGATTTTAAACAATCATATAATTGAAGTTGAAAATTTCCTCCATCCAATTGAACTATTTGAGTAACATGATGATATGCTAAAACATCAATTGTTTCAAATTGTTTTAATTGAGTCAACAAAGCTTGCTCAATAGCATAACCTGTCTGGTCTTTATAGTGCCAAATTCTGGCATCACTATGTCCACCTTCTTTAGCTAAATCAAATTCTTCTTTGGCATTTTTATCGAATAAAGTTCCCCATCTTATTAAATCTTGCATCAAATCAGGTGCCGCCTGTACTACTTTACGAACAATCAATTCATTGTTCATAAATGCCCCTGCTACTAAAGTATCTTGAATATGTTTATCAAAACTATCTTCTATAGCATGAACGGCTGCAATACCACCTTGAGCCCAATTTGTATTAGTGCAATCCAAAGCTTCTTTTGCAACAATAGCAATGGAAATTTCACCGTTTCTAAAAGGAGCTGACTCAATTAAATAAAGCAAGGTGGATAAACCTCCTATCCCCGTCCCAACAATGACTATATCATAAAGTTTTGACATTTTATATAGATAGCATATTGTTTAAAGCTTTTAACGCACCTTCTTGTGTTTGTTCATTTACATGTATCTCTGGCAATTCATAGTATAAAGCATTATACAATTTTTCTAAAGTGTTCATTTTCATGTATGGACATTCAGAACAAGCACAAGAATTAGATTCTAAAGCAGGTGCAGGTATAATTAGCTTATTGGGAACAGCTTGTTTCATTTGATATAAAATACCTGCTTCTGTAGCCACTATAAATTGTTCTACAGGCGACTTTTGAACATAATCTAATAGAGCTTTGGTAGAACCTACAAATTTTGCCTTATCTAAAATTTCGGGTAAACATTCTGGATGAGCAATTAATTCTGCAGCCGGATATTTATTGATTAATGCAGTTAATTTGTCTACAGATATATTTACATGCACTACACATGCCCCTTCCCACAATATTAGTTCTCTGCCTGTGACTTTTTGAACATA
>CAZXWT010000091.1:4013-5279 GCA_964644475.1 uncultured Sediminibacterium sp.
GCAACAATAAACTCCTCCCTATTTTTAACTTCAACAATAATGGGTAAAAAAAGTTGATTTTCTTGAGTATATTTTAAACATGCATCTAATGCCTTTTGGATACCTCCAGCTGCTTGAATATGGTTGTCTTTAATTAATATTTGATCATACAAACCAAATCGATGATTGACCCCACCTCCTATTTTCACAGCCCATTTTTCTGCAATTCGAAAATTAGGAGTTGTTTTTCTAGTATCTAGTATCTTGGTTTTGTAGGGAGCGAGCAGCTTCACCAATTGATTTGTTTTGGTGGCAATTGCACTCATTCTTTGCATACAATTCAACAACAAACGTTCCAATTTTAAAATTGAATGTATTGAACCCTTAATTGTTCCTATTTGTTTTGGGGCATTAATTAAATCACCATCCTTATAACTAAAAAAGACTTTTAAATTGGGATCAACTATTTCACAAATTTCAATCGCCATATCCACTCCTGCCAACATACAATCTTCTTTCACCCAGCATATAGCTTCTCCAGTATTTTCAACTGGCACAGTTGACAATGTTGTAAAATCGCCATTGCCTATATCTTCCGCTAATGCAGAAAGAATAAATTGTTTAAGGTCTTGCATCTTGATATTCGTCAATAATTTGAATTGTAGTTTTTTCTAATTTAGAAAGCAATGGAGGCAAGACAAAAGGTATTCTTTGAAAGAAAAATAGTGTTATCAGATCTCTTTTTCGATCAACCATATAGGCTGTATTAAAAGCACCTCCCCAGAAAAAACTTCCAACAGAGGCATTGTTAATACTTTTACCTTGTTCCGTAGTCAGTCCAACCCCCAAACCAAAATTATTCTTAGAAGGGAAACCGCCGAAAATAAATGTTTTATCTCCTAATTGATTGCTCCAAAATTGCTCTAAGGTTTTTTGGCTAATGATTATTTTGCCCGACTTCGCTTTACCACCATTTAATAAACAAATTAAAAATTTTGCATAATCATGCGTAGTGGAAACTAATCCGCCGATAGCGGAGAAATACTGCCTACCTTCTTGCAAAGGATAATTTATGGGAAATTTTGAAGTATCTACTACTTCAAGTTGATTATTAGAAGATTTTACATAAGTCTTTACTAGTCTACTTTTCTTATCTTTTGGCAAATAAAAATAAGTGTCTTTCATTCCTAACGGATTCAAAACATGCTCATGAAGATATTGATCAAGATTTTGGTGAGATACAATCTCAATCAATCTGCCTAAAACATCTGTACTTAATCCATAACT
>CAZXWT010000092.1:0-5228 GCA_964644475.1 uncultured Sediminibacterium sp.
AAGCTAGAAATTTATGTATGCGTGGATGTCCATTTGGAGGTTATTTTAGTTCGGTGTCGTCCACATTGCCTTGGGCAGCTAATACTGGAAATTTTAGCATTTTAACTGATGCTGTAGTACATTCTATAATTTATGATGAAGCTAAAGAAAAAGCTATTGGAGTAAAAGTAATTGATGCCATTAATAAAAAGACTTATGAATATTATGCAGATATTATTTTCATGAATGCATCTGCTCTGAATACCAATTTGATTTTATTAAATTCTATTTCAAATCGATTCCCCAATGGGTTAGGGAATGACAACGGTTTATTAGGAAAATACATCTGTCATCATAATTATAGAGCTGCAGTTTGGGGTAAAATGCCTGGCTTTGAAGACAAATATGTTTTTGGCAGAAATCCTACAGATTCTATTATTGCTAATTATAGAAATCTAGGAAAACAAGAAACTGATTTTGTTGGAGGCTATACTACTTTTATGGGTGCCTATAGAGAAAGATTAGATGAAGAAACTACCAATGAAACAATAGGTGCTTCATTTAAAGAGGCTATGGAAACACCCGGCCATTGGCACGTCTATGCCTATATGCAGGGAGAGACGATTCCAAAAAAAGAAAACCATGTTAGATTGAGTAAGGATCAAAAAGACCCTTATGGTTTGCCATTGTTAATTACATCCGTTGGGTACGATGAAAATGATGATAAATTAACCAATGATTTTCTAAATGAAACAAAGAAAATGTTTGAAAAAGCTGGAGTAGTGGAGATTGATGGACATGATAATCATCAAGCACCTGGATTAGATATTCACGAAATGGGAGGATGTAGAATGGGTAAAGATCCTAATGAATCTATTTTAAATGAATGGAATCAAATGCATTTATGCAAAAATGTATTTGTAACTGATGGCGCTTGTATGACAAGTACCGGAAATCAGAGTCCTTCTATTTTATATATGGCTTTAACAGCAAGGGCAGTTGACTTTGCAGTTAAAGCGTATCAAGAAAAAGCACTATGAAAAAAATAAATATTCTTTTGATTGTATTGTTTGTATTAATGATCAACCTTCATTCAAATGCACAAGCGATACAGTATATAACCAAAGGAGATAAGAGTCAATTATTTCAAGAAAAAAAGATTGTGCCTAGTAAAGCTCAAAATGTAGATGCCACTATTGAAGTGGACAACAATAAAACATTTCAAACAATGGAAGGTTTTGGTTTTGCATTAACTGGAGGATCTGCAACATTAATTGATGCATTACCTTCTGCAAAGAAAAAAGCATTGTTGAAGGAGATTTTTGGCAAGGGGCCTAATGGATTAGGGGTAAGTTATATCAGAATAAGTATGGGTGCATCAGATTTAGATGCGGATGTATTTAGTTATTGTGATTTGCCAAAAGGAGAGACAGATAAAGCGTTAAAACATTTTAATCTTTCACAAGACACAATTCATTTAATTCCAATTATCAAAGAAGCTCTAAAGATTAATCCTGCATTAAAAATCATGGCTTCTCCTTGGAGCCCGCCTGTATGGATGAAATCCAATGGGGCGTCCATGGGTGGCCATTTGATGAAGGAGTATTATGATACTTATGCTTTATATTTTGCTAAGTATATTAAGGCAATGAAGGCAAAAGATATTCATATTAGTTCTGTAACAATGCAAAATGAACCAGAACATGGTGGGAATAATCCAAGCTTATTAATGACTGCAGCCGAACAAAAAGAATTTTTAAGAGATTACTTAGGCCCTAAGTTCAAAGAAGAAAAAATTAATACAGCAATTGTATTATATGATCATAATGCAGATCATCCAAATTATCCTATAAGTATATTAGATGATGCTAAAGCAAAAGCTTTTGCAACTGGCACAGCGTTTCATCTCTATTTAGGACATGAATCTGCTTTATCTACTGTACATAATGCTCATCCTGATAAGAAGCTTTATTTTACGGAACAATGGACAGGTGCAAAAGGAAGTTTTGATGGAGATTTATTCTGGCACACAGAACATATAGTTATTGGTACTATAAATAATTGGAGCAGTGCGGTTATTGAATGGAATTTAGCAGCTAACGCAAAATTTGAGCCACACACACCAGGAGGTTGTACAGAATGTAAAGGAGCATTCACTATTCAAGGGGAAGAGATATCTAGAAATGTGAGTTATTATATTATAGGCCATATTGCTAAATTTGTTCCAGCTGGGGCAAAGAGAATTGAAAGTTTTTCTACCAGCGATTCTATCAAAACAACTTCTTTTTTATTACCCAATGGGAAAAAAGTAAGTATTATATTAAATGCTAACCAGACAAAAACAATTGAATTAAAAAACAACAAACAACACTATACAATGGAGCTGCCATCTGGTTCTGTGTCTACTATTGTTTGGTAAATACTACTTTATAATTTTAAAATAAGGATATGAAAAAAATAATGTTAATGAAGGCCTTTATATTACTGAGTATAGTAAGTATGGCACAAAATGCAAAAGATGCAAAAATGCATCAATTTGTTAATAGTTTAATGTCAAAGATGACATTAGAAGAAAAGCTTGGGCAATTAAATTTGCCCGCATCAAGTGATTTTGTAAC
This sequence comes from uncultured Sediminibacterium sp., assembly GCA_964644475.1. GTDB lineage: Bacteria > Bacteroidota > Bacteroidia > Chitinophagales > Chitinophagaceae > Sediminibacterium. The sequence continues at coordinate 2,598 of CAZXWT010000092.1, forward strand.
TGGTGCAGTAAGTAGTTCAGATATTGCCGAAAAAGTAAAAGCTGGTAAAGTAGGAGGCGTATTCAATATTCGCTCTGTTACTAAAATTAAAGAATTACAAGAATTTGCAGTGAACAATACAAGATTGCATATTCCATTATTATTTGGAATGGATGTGATACATGGCTATAGAACTATTTTCCCAATACCATTAGGAATGTCAGCAACCTGGGATATGGGTTTGATTGAAAGATCTGCTCAGATTGCTGCTAGTGAAGCAAGTGCAGATGGTATTCAATGGACATTCTCTCCAATGGTTGATTTAACAAGAGATCCAAGATGGGGCAGAACCTCAGAAGGAAATGGTGAAGATGCTTTTTTAAGTAGTGCTATCGCAAAGGCAATGATTCATGGTTATCAAGGGGATGATTTATCTGCACCTAATACGATTATGTCTTGTGTAAAGCATTATGCTTTATATGGAGCTGCAGAAGGCGGTAGAGACTATAACACAACAGATATGAGTAGAGTGAGAATGTATAATGAGTATTTCCCTCCTTATAAAGCAGCTGTAGATGCAGGTGTTGGCTCTGTGATGGTATCTTTTAATGAAATAGATGGTGTGCCCGCTTCTGGTAATAAATGGTTGGTAGATGATGTATTAAGAAAGCAATGGAAGTTCAATGGTTTTGTAGTGTCAGATTACACAGGTATTCCAGAAATGGTGAATCATGGTTTTGGTGATTTCCAAACAGTGAATGCAAAATCTTTAGATGCTGGTGTAGATATGGATATGGTTGGAGAAGGCTTTTTAAACACTTTGAAAAAATCTATGCAAGAAGGCAAAGTGAGTTTAGCTCAAATTAATAAAGCATGTGAGAGAATCTTAATTGCAAAATATCAATTAGGATTATTTGATGATCCTTATAGATATTGTAATGAACAAAGATCTGCTAAAGAAGTTTTTACAGCTGCAAATAGAGCAGAAGCTAGAAGAATAGCATCTCAAAGTTTTGTCTTATTAAAAAACAATAATCATATTTTGCCTTTAAGTGCTGGCAAGAAAATTGCTTTGGTGGGTCCTTTGGCAAATGCTAAAGAAAACATGACAGGAACTTGGAGCGTTGGTGCAGATAATACACAATCCATTACTTTATTGAAAGGTTTAACAGATGCAGTGGGTAGTAATGGAAAAGTATTGTATGCTAAGGGTTCTAATTTAGAAGATGATGAGGAAATGCAGAAAAGACAAACTATGTTTGGAAAAGACATCTTAAGAGACGGTAGAACTGCAGAACAAATGATCCAAGAAGCTGTTAGCATAAGTGCAGATGCAGACGTGATTGTGGCAGCTTTAGGAGAAGGAGCAGAGAGTAGTGGTGAAAGTGCTTCTAAATCTAATATTGATATTCCTTATGCACAGAAACGTTTATTAAAAGCATTATTGGCTACCGGTAAACCTGTTGTCTTGGTGTTATTTAATGGCCGTCCTTTGACATTAACTTGGGAATCTGAAAATGTGCCGGCTATATTAGATGTTTGGTTTGCTGGATCAGAAGCAGGAGATGCGATAGCAGATGCCTTATTGGGTAAAGTAAATCCTTCAGGAAAATTAAGTATGAGCTTCCCTCAAAATGTGGGTCAAATTCCAGTGTATTATAATCATAAGAATACTGGTCGTCCATTAACAGGCAAATGGTTCTCTAAATTCCAATCTAATTATATAGATGTGCCCAATGAGCCTTTATATCCATTTGGCTATGGCTTGAGTTATACTCAATTTGAATATGGTGCAATGCAATTATCTGCTAAGCAATTGAAGGGTAATCAAAAGTTAACGGTAACTGTACCAGTAAAAAATACTGGAAAGTATGCAGGTAAAGAAGTAGTGCAATTGTATATCAGAGATGAGGTGGGTAGTATTACTAGACCAGTGCAAGAATTAAAAGGGTTTAATAAAATTGAATTAGCACCAGGTGAAACAAAGAATGTAAGCTTTGAAATTACTCCTGAATTATTGAAATTCTACAATGGTGATTTGAAATTGGATTGGGAATCAGGAGATTTTCAAATCATGGTAGGATCAAACTCTAAAGATGTACAAACTCAAAAAATAAATTGGGTGAAGTAAGTTTTACCAAGAACCACCCCAAATAAATTTCATAGAAATTTATTTGAAAAATAATTAGAGGTATGGTTCAGGTAAATTAAATTAAAAAATAATTTACCAAGAACCATACAAGCCCTCTTTTAAAGCTTTCTGATATTTTTTATCATTAAAAGTGTATAGAAAGGGGGCTTTGTGTGCGCCGCCCTTTCTTGTTTCATTTAGTTTATTTAAGATTCCAAAGCCCAGCATTCTTCTTTGAAAATTTCTACGATCTAATTTTTTATCTAAAATTGTTTCGTATAATTTTTGTAATTCAGGCATGGTGAACTTTTTAGGTAAAAGATTTTTACCAATGGGAGTGTATGCCAATTGAGTTCTTAATGTTTCAAGAGCTTTCATCACAATGGATTGATGATCCATCATCATATTGTTCAATTTACTGATCTCTATCCACTCGCAATATTCTGCGTCCATTTTACTTTCTCTAGTTTTCACTTCAGTAAAATCTATTAAAGCAAAATATCCAATGGTAATGAATCTTT
>CAZXWT010000093.1:0-5195 GCA_964644475.1 uncultured Sediminibacterium sp.
TAAGTAATCTTATGATAGAAGATTGATCATCTGTCAATTTCTCTACCCCTTGTTTACCAATACCAATATCTAATTTATTACCTTCTCTGATTTTCTTAACAAAAGCTTCATCAATATATTGCCCAATATGCAAATGAGTAAATACTTCATTTTTATATACCAAACCCTGGTGTAAACCGTTTACGATTACTACATAACCCAATTCAGATTCTCTATACACCTGAACTTTAACTTTATCACCTTCTTTAACGGTTAAATGATCATTACTAATTTGTTTGTCAATTTTTTCTGTTGCAGCTACCCTTCCAGTTTGTGCGTCAATATACAATTTGACTAAATACTTTCCACCAATGCGCATAGTAGACAACTGTTGTGAAACAGGCACAAATAAATCCTTCATTAATCCCCAATCCAAAAAAGCCCCTTGTCTGGTCACAGAAACGACTTTTAATGCAGCTATATCACCAACAATTGCAAAAGGTTCTTGCGTAGTAGCTATTAATCTGTTATCTGAATCATGATAAATAAAAACACTAATGGTGTCTCCTATTTGAAGACCAGATGGTGCAAATCTATTAGGCAATAAAATACCTTCTTCGCCATCATCCATATAAAACCCGAAGTCAACCTTACGATCTACTCTCATTAAATTAAACTCACCCACTTTTACGGTTGACATATTCTTGTATTTATATAAATTTAGAACAATTCTGGTTGTTCGTCATTAGGATCTTTTATGATTACCTTATTTTCCCATTCCATTTCGATGGTTTTGCTAAAGTCAACTAATTTAGTACCCACTGCCTTAGTGCCCATTACATCCACCATTTTGCTCACTTTAAACTTCGCTTTTCTTACTTGTGCCCCTCTACCAGATTGTACCACCAAAATGGGTTCAATATGTGTAGTTACGGCTGCTAAATAATTGCCTGGCCCTTCTTTAATAAAAGAGAAAGGAGATTTTAAAGTGGTTGTTTCAATTTTAAAGCGCTTAATATTGAACTGTAACTTATCATTATCTAAATAAACAGCAGTGATGATTTTTTCAGGATTGAATTTCTCAATAAAAATGACTTTCTCTGGATCAAATCTTTGGGTTTGTTCTGTATCAGTTACTTCGTAATATCCATCTTTAGTGATGACTAATAATTTATCGTCTTCAAAACTACCTAAGTAAATGCCTTTCTCTTCAGTATTTAATCTACCAAATTTATCATCAAACCAAAGCTTTCTACCAACCAAGGTACTTTTACCAGCTTCCTTAAGCTTTACTGTTTTGATAGGATATTTAGTTACTTGATTACCTACACTGCTCCTACCTTTCACTTCTAGGGTTTCAAAATAAAAATCAAACTCTTTGATTCTAGCAGAACAATTTGGACTCAGCATAATTTTCACGGATTCTGCTTCACCATTTGGATTCACTGTAAAATAATGCACTTTAGATTTTTCTGCAGACTTAGCCAAAGGATATTCTTTGTCTCTAGTAACTCCTGTAACATTAAATCTTTTTGCATAACTAATACCAGAAGCTCCATCAACATACACCATATTATAAGTGGTACGTTCATCATTCTTTTGGAAGACTGCTGCATGTAAAATATCTTTTCCGATAAAAGTCTTATCGGAAACTTTTACCACTTTCATTATTCCAGATTTGGTAAAAGCAATAATATCATCATAATCTGTACAATCACATAAGAATTCATCTTTTTTAAGTGCGGTTCCAATAAAACCTTCTTGTCGATTGATATATAATTTTGTATTAGCAATTGCGACTTGCTTTACTTGAATGGTGTCAAATTCCTTAATCTCTGTTTTACGTTCTTTGCCTTTACCATATTTCTTTTGCAAATTCTCGTAATAACTGATAGCATAATCTACTAAATTAGCTAGGTTGTTTTTAACCTCTTTGATATTTTGCTCTATATCTTTGATTTGCTGAATCAAATCTTCAATATCTAATTTATAGATACGTCTAACAGGTTTATCCGTTAATTTTAATAAATCTGTTCTTTCGATTGGCTTTTTGAATTTCTTTTTAAATGGTTCAAAAGCTTTATCAATAGCGTCAATTACTTTATCCCAGTTTAAATGCTTTTTCTCTAATTCTTGATAAATCTTTTCTTCAAAGAATATTTTTTCAAGGCTAGTGAAATGCCATTTTTCTTCTAATTCTTTTAATTGAATTTCTAATTCTTTTCTTAGTAATTCTTTGGTATGATCAACAGAGTATTTTAAAAGTTCAGTAGCACCAACAAAATGTGGCTTTTGATCTATAATGATACAAGCATTAGGAGAAATGCTTATTTCACAATCTGTAAATGCATATAAAGCATCAATAGTGATATCTGGAGAAATACCAGTAGCTAAATCAATCTGAATCTCTACTTCTGCTGCAGTAACATCGGTTACTTTTTTAATTTTAATCTTCCCTTGATCATTCGCTTTGGTAATACTCTCCATTAACTGAGTAGTAGTTACTCCATAAGGAACATCTCTGATGACTAATGTCTTTTTATCTAACTCTTCAATATGAGCTCTTACTCGGATTTTTCCACCACGTTTGCCATCATTATAATTAGAAGCATCCACCATACCACCAGTTTGAAAATCTGGCAATAATTCAAATTTCCTACCTTTTAAATATTTAACACTAGCTTCTAATAATTCATTGAAATTATGAGGTAAGATTTTAGTTGATAAACCCACTGCAATACCATCAGCACCCTGCGCTAATAATAATGGGAACTTCATAGGAAGGGTTACAGGCTCTTGTTTGCGTCCATCATAACTTAAAGCCCATTCTGTGGTTTTAGGATTAAAAGCTACTTCCAAGGCAAATTTGCTTAATCTTGCTTCAATATATCTGGAAGCTGCAGCTGCATCACCGGTTCTAACATCTCCCCAGTTACCTTGAGTTTCTACTAATAAATTCTTTTGACCAATATTCACTAATGCATCGCCAATACTTGCATCACCATGAGGATGGTATTGCATACTTTGACCAATAATATTAGCAACTTTATTGAATCTTCCATCATCCATTTCTTTCATGGCATGCAAGATTCTTCTTTGAACAGGTTTTAAACCGTCTTCAATAGCAGGAACAGCTCTTTCCAATATTACATAAGATGCATAGTCCAAAAACCAATTTTTATATTGGCCTTGAACACCAGATTCATTCTCAGTTACTCTACTTAAATTTTTCTCTTTTGCCATATTTATTCTTAATTAGAAGTCACTATAATCTATAAGTGTCTTCGCTACCGTCTTTCAAACTATTTAATTCAATAAAAACAATATCAGTAATTGCTTTTACTTCGTGCCAAATTTTTGCTGGAATAATTACTCTTGAAGGTGCTTTGATATTCAAAGTGCCTATTTCTTCGGTTTGAATATCTCTCCAATTCAAAATAATTTCTCCTTGTACCAATAGCATTTCTTCCGGGTTTTTCCCTTTGTGTAAGCCATTGTGATAATGCTGACCACTTATGGTACCTGCATTTCTATATACCAATAAAAATTCGCCAGATCTATCTGTACTAAAATAATGCAATGCACCTCTTTCATCCACCGCTTTAACATCAATTGCACTTACTTGAATAGACATAGTTATATTTTATTATTCTTCAATTACTTGATTAGATCCACCAGGCATTTGTACAACCATATCTTTCCAGCCTTTTTGCCAATCACCCACAAATACTATCTTTCCTAACTCTTCTAATGCTTTTAAACGATAAACTATAAAAGCATCACCCGTTTTCACTTTCATCTTAGAAAGAATATTAGATAATGCACTTGGTAATTTTTGAGCATTCTTGGTTAATAAGGATAATATCTCTTTATCGTAAAAGTTGATATCCATATTCACTACTTTCTTACCCCCTTCTAAGAACTTTACCACTTCTTGTTCAGTGCAAATCTTCTTCCATTCATCTGGATCTAATTCGAATTCACTTAAGGTAATAGGTCTAGCTAATTTTTTTGCTTTTAAAAATTCTTTAGGTTGGATTTGACTTAAATAAGTTGGGTAAAATAATTGACCTTTTTCATTCAAAAATGGAAGATTATTTAAATACAAAACATGTACCCTACTTTGATATTCTTTAAACTGACTCATTACCCAGTAATATCCGCAAACATCATGTACATTTTGACCCATCCAAATCCAGATAGATTCGTTTTCGTCATGATTCAATGCATTTTGTAATTGATGTATCGTTAAACGATCATCTACAATATCTAATTGATCTGTATATGGAGAATCAGCTAAAACTTTTGTCCACCAATCTTTTCTTAATTGAAAGCCTTCGGTTTCATATATATTTTCTAATGGCCCTACAGCATAATCATCTTTGATTTCGATAATTTTACCAGCAAGTGTCTCATCCAGTTCTATCGCTGCTTCCAATGCTGCAATATCTGCAGTATTAAATACTAAGTGTATCATGTGCTTTATCTAATTCAACTTTTAAATTATTAATAATAAACTCTTGTCGTTCTGGCGTATTCTTACCCATATAATATTCCAGCAAATGTTGGATATGATCTCCTTGCTCTAGCATTACTGGGGCCAATTTTATATCTGCTCCAATAAATTTGCCAAATTCATCTGGACTAATCTCACCTAATCCTTTGAACCTTGTTATCTCTGGTTTAGAACCAAGTTCTTTAATAGCATTTTGTTTCTCTTGTTCGTCATAACAATAAATGGTTTTTTGTTTGTTACGAACACGGAACAGAGGTGTTTCTAAAACATATACATGCCCTTTCTTCACCAAATCGGGGAAGAATTGTAAGAAGAAAGTAAGCATTAACAAACGAATATGCATACCATCCACATCGGCATCGGTTGCAATGACAATTTGATTATACCTTAATCCTTCTAAACCATCTTCAATATTTAATGCATGTTGAAGTAGGTTGAACTCTTCATTCTCGTACACTACTTTCTTAGTTAAGCCAAAGGCATTTAAAGGCTTACCTCTCAAGCTAAATACAGCTTGTGTATCTACATTTCTAGATTTTGTAATACTACCACTAGCAGAGTCTCCCTCAGTAATAAACAATGTGGTGTTTTGTTGATTGGAAATAAAGACTTCTTTATTTTTTGTCGGTGCTTCTTCATTCAAATGCACTCTACAATCTCTTAATTTCTTATTATGTAAATTAGCTTTCTTAGCACGCTC
>CAZXWT010000094.1:0-5146 GCA_964644475.1 uncultured Sediminibacterium sp.
TAGATATCAAAAATACCTCCTCTTAATGCAAATTGACCTGGTTCATACACAAAATCGGTTCTTTCAAATCCATAGTCTACCAATTGTTGCATCAATTGATTTAAATCAAGGGTATCATTGGTTTTTAATTGAATGATATTTTGCTGTAAGGTCTTAGGTAAAATAACTTTTTCAAAAATAGCTTCCGGATAACTCACAATAATTTTCTTATTTCCACCCATGGATATTTTTGTCAATGCCTCCGTTCTTAACATTACATGCGAAGGATTTAACAAACTAAAATTCTGTGGTGTCTTAAAAGAAGACGGAAAATAAAATAGATCCAAAGCCTCTGTCAAACTTTCTACAGAATTGAAGAAATAAGCGGCTTCTTCAGCATCATTCAAAACTATTAAGTGATTTAAACCTGCAGTTGCCTCATTTTTAAAGATCGCTTCAATGATAAAAGCAGTAGAAGAACCATACAAGTTTTGAAGAAAAAATTGAGCGGGCTTGTTTTGCGAACTGGACATAGTTATCCCGTCCACCAAGCTTTTTAGGAGGGGGGAATTATGAAATCTGTCAAACAAAGATTGTTCATTCATCGCTCAGGCTGCAAAGATACAGCTATCCTAATAAATGGCCCTTGAATTTACCAAGATGTTCATTTGTTCCCATTTTCCAGAAATAACTAAAATACTACTTGGTTGATTGTATTGATTAAAAGAAGGAATAAAATAACCATCATACGCGCCAACTAAAACCACATATTTACCTGGACTCACTGCAGTTTTAAAATACCCCTTTTGATCAGTTTGTATAATTTTATATGGCTTTTGTTTGATTGACTTACACCACTGTCCCTCTAACTCAACCAAATCTTCAGTGACTAATTTTTTAAATAGATACAATTTACTTTTAAATGGCTGCCCCTTATTGCTTGACCTATTTTGGATACCCATTTGATTCCCCCTGGCTTCTCTTAGAAAACCTTCTATACCTTGCTTTGGTTGAGCCATAGTAGAAAGCAATAATATATATGCCAAAAAGAATTTCATAACTAGTAAATAGATAAGTTAAAGTTAGGCATTTGTTTGTTGAGATTTCATTGTAATTTTAGCTTATGCATAGACAACCATATAAAATTTTTGTTTATTTATTTATTGCAGTAATACTGCCATTTCAAAATTTTGCACAGATCAATACACAAACTGTTGCATTAATGTCAGCTTCGAAAAATTTAGATTACGAAGCAAGAACCAATTATGCTGATGCAGTGATCAAAGCAAAAAAAAATGGATGGGCATTAAACTATATCAACAGAAATAAATCAAGGGTAAGTTTGATGGGAGTAGATATGTATGGTCAACCCATTTATTTTACAAGTTTCGCAGATCCAGTTCATGCAATTACAGTCAATACAAACAAAGTTTGGCCTAATGGAGTTACAGGATTTAATTTAAATGGAAGTAGCGATAGCCTTACATACAAATTAGGCATGTGGGACGAAGGTGCTATTAGAAGTTCTCACTTTGATATTTTTGGAAGAGTCACACAAAAAGATAATGCAACAAAAATTATAGATCATAGTACTCATGTCGCTGGCATTATGATTGCCAAGGGTTTGAATGCATCAGCTAAAGGAATGATCTATGGTAGCAAAGGGATATATGCATATGACTGGAACAGTGATGTCTCAGAAATGTCGAGTGCAGCCGCAAACAATTTACTGATATCAAATCACTCTTACGGAACTGTTTGTGGCTGGGATTATAATGACGATTCTTCTAGATGGGAATACAATGGCAGATACAATGAAAAAGAAGATTATCGTTTTGGATTATACGACAATCAAGCCATGTTATATGATTCAATTGCTTATAACGCTCCATATTATTTGATTGTAAAATCTGCAGGCAACAGTAGATCCTCCAATGGCCCTACTAAAAACACTTCCACTGGAAAATGGTACAATAATGACTCAACTTATTGGAGAAGAGATCAAAACGGAAAATGGTTTAATGCTGGTATAAGACCTGATAGTTTAAGTAACAATGATAGTTTTGAAACACTACCTGGCGACGTGAATGCTAAAAATATTTTAACGGTAGGTGCCGTGTCTGGCATTTTAGCAGGATATGCTAAAAAAGAAGATGTAGTGATGAATAGCTTTAGTTGTTGGGGACCAACAGATGATGGAAGAATAAAACCAGATATAGTTGGAGATGGTGTTTCTGTTTACTCCACCCTTTCTACCAATGACTCAAGTTATGGTTACTTATCAGGTACCTCAATGGCCGCACCTGGGGTTGCAGGTTCTTTATTATTGTTGCAAGAATTAAGTTATAAATTAAGTAATAAGCCTATTCGTGCTGCAACTATAAAAGCTTTAGCTATTCATACTGCTAATGAAGCTGGATTATATTCTGGACCAGATTACAAATTTGGATGGGGACTATTAAATACCTCAGAAGCAGCCATTAGTTTAAGTAATGCCATTAGTAGTAATAACGCAAGTACTTCTGCAGATCTAGTTTATGAAGATGTATTACAAAATCAAACCACGAAAACATATACCATTGTGGCTTCTGGGAAAAAAGCATTGAAAGCCACATTGGTTTGGACTGATGTAAAAGGTGCAGTAAGCAATACATTAAATAATAGCAATCCAAGATTAGTCAATGATTTAGATCTTAAAATCACCTCTAATGATATAGTAACTGAACCATGGATATTGAATCCTGCAAGTCCCGATGCTGCTGCAAAAAGAGGCAATAATAAAATTGACAATGTAGAAAAAGTAGAAATAGACTCCGTGATAGTAGGAAATACATATACTATTACCATATCTCATAAAAATAGTTTGGAAAGAGGTAGTCAAGCTTTCTCTTTAGTGATAAGCGGTTCTGGCGGAACTGCTTATTGTAGCTCAACTGCAAGCACTGCTGCTGGTACCAAATTGGATAGCGTTACTTTAAATAATATTGTTTTTGCCAATACAAGTAGCAATCAATACATAGATAATACCAAACAAATTGTCAATGGTGAACCAGCGGGTATAATCAATTATTCCATCAAATCTGCAAGCACAGATGCCACTAACAATACTAGATTTATTAAAATCTTTATTGACTACAATAATAATGGAACATTTGATGCTTCAGAAGAAGTGGCTACTAGTGCTGCATTAACCAATGGAATTTATAGCGGTTCTATAAATTTGCCCAATACACTTTCTGTAGGAGCTGTAACTAGATTGAGAATTGTTGCTGTGGAAACTAATGCTGCTTCAAATGTTGGTGCATGTGGCACTTATACTATTGGAGAAACTCAGGATTATACTTTAAAAATAAATAGCCCCTCTAACGATTTACAATTAAGTGATATTGTTAGTCCAATTGCAAAAGCATGTAAGACTGGTACACAATATGTTACAGTGAAGATTGTCAACAATGGTGGAACCAAGCAAAGCAATTTCCCCATAAATATAGTGGTGAAAAAAGGTAGCACTACTATCAAGACAGTAACTGAAACCTTTACTGGATCTTTGGCTGGTCAAGAAAACATGAATTATACTTTTCAAAGTCCTATTAGTCTTGAAGAAAATACCAACTATTCAATTACAGCAACTGTTTCACTTAATTCAGATCAACAAAAAGATAATAATAGTTTGAGTAGTAGTTTTGTAACAGCTTCTGCAGTAGCAGCACCAGTAGCCACTGCTACTAATTGCAACAACACCTTACAACTTCAAATTAACAACCCTATAAGTACGAACAAATATTTTTGGTATGATAGCAGTTCAATCACTAATCCTGTAGCACAAGGAAGCACAGTATCAATAAGTAGTAGTGCAACTAAAATTAATGTCGGCAGTGGTTATGCTGGATTTGCTGGACCTGTCAATAATACAAGTTTAGGAACAAGCGGCGGCTATAATAGTTTTAGTGGTAATTATGTTAAAATAAATGCTACCAGTGCCATGACTATTGAAACCACAAAATTATATACAGGTTATGCTGGTAAGATAGATTTTATTTTAGGCACTTTTGTTTCAGAAAATAGCGATGGCAGCTATTCTTATTATCCAATTCAAACAGTCAGTTTAAATGTACCTGCTTCAAGCCCAAACCCTGTTGCTGCAACTGGAAATAGCGCAACCCCTTTTGTAGAAGGTGATACTGGTAGGATATATTACTTAAATTTAAAAATTCCTCAAGCAGGAGATTATATTATTATTGTAAAATGCACTGACGCTACTGTATTTAGAAACAATGGATTGGGCAATTCAACTTATCCTACGGGTCCTTCAAAATTATTTAGCTTCACAGGAAATAGTGTATCAGCGGCAAGCGGAAATTTCCAGAATTTTTATTACTTCTTCTACAATACACAAATTAGCACAAATGACTGCCCTAGCCCGATCACCAATATACCTGTAGCAGCCGTCAATAAACCAATCATTACACAGATAAATGATACTACTTTAAGTTCAAGTATTGCCACCAATTACCAATGGTTTATCAATGATTCTACCATAAGTAATGGCACTAATCAAACATTGATCGCAAAAAGAAATGCATTATACAAGGTAATGACATCAACAGGAAACTGCACCATGTATTCTGATCCGAAATTGGTTTTAGTAACTGATATTATTGAAGCTTCAGTAAAAGAAATTAAATTAAAAATTACTTCAAGTGATTATATTGACAATGTCATAAAAGGAAATAGTTTTTATATTCAATTTAGCAATATTCAGACAGGTGACATCAAATTAGATATTATCAATTCAATGGGTGAAAGAATATTCCAAAAAGATAAATTAGTAAATATGATGGGACCTCAAATGGTCAGTATCAATAATCTAAGTTCAGGAATTTATTTTGTAAGAATATTTGCCAATAATAAAGTGTATATTCAAAGAGTATTTATCACCCAATAAACTAGGATCATGGCTTTTGAATGGAAAGAAGCGGTTGTGTTGAATATTATTGACGAAACGCCCAGCACTAAAAGATTTTTCTTTGAAGTGCCTGGAGTGGAAAGTTTTGACTTTACCCCAGGCCAATTTGTTACATTGGATTTGCCTATACATGAAAAACGCAATAAGCGTTGGAGGAGCTACTCTATTGCCTCCTACCCCAATGGCACTAATCAGTTTGAA
>CAZXWT010000095.1:0-2528 GCA_964644475.1 uncultured Sediminibacterium sp.
GAAATTCCCAACATTCATCAATTTAAATTAGATGATTGTGTGGTGTATGCACAAAAAAATAATGTGCAAGTTAAGAACGCTTTATTAGCCATTGACGCACAAGTACAAACCAATAGAGAGATTGGCGCTGCAGCTTTTCCAACTATTAATTCTAGTACAAGTGTAATGGATTACACTAAAATTCCAGTGAGTTTACTTCCTGCTCAAATTTTTGGTGGTGCCCCTGGCACATATATTCCAGTTCAGTTTGGTACTAAATTCAATGCCAACTATGGTGCTAATTTTTCACAATTGTTATTTGATGGGCAAGTGTTTATTGCATTACAAGCAAGAAGTACCTCTTTAGAAATGCAAAGAAAGAATGCTGCATTAACTGAAGAAAATATTAAGGCTAATATTTATAAGATCTATTATCAGTTATCTGCAAGTAAAACACAATTAAACATCTTAGATGCAAATATTGAGCGTTTAAACAAATTAGCGCACGATGCCGAAGTGATGTACAAGAATGGTTTTGCAGAAAAATTAGATGTAGATAAAGTAAATGTTCAATTGAACAACTTACAAACGGAGAAATTAAAAGCTAACAATGCAGTAGCTATTGGTTATATGGGTTTAAAAATGTTAATGGGTATGCCTGTTAAAGATAGCTTGGTATTGACCGAAACAATTAATGAGAAAGACTTAACGGGTGACGTATTGGTTGAAAATGAGTTCCAATACGCTTTGAGAAAAGATTTTCAATACTTAACTACTTTGAAAAAGTTAAGTGAATATAATGTTAAGCGTTATCAATTGAGCAACCTGCCTACTATCAGTCTTTCTGGTGCATATACCAAAAATGCTCAACGTCAAAAATTTGATTTCTTTGAAGGTGGCAATTGGTTCACTACTTCTTTTTTCAATTTAAATGTAAGCCTACCCATTTTTAATGGTGGTGCTACAATGGCTAAAATTAGAAGAACCAAGATTGAGTTACAACAAGTAGCTAATCAAATGGACGCTATGAAGAATAATATTGATAACGAAATTACTCAAGCCAAATTAAATTATATCTCTTCTGTAGCCACTGTTCAATTCCAAAAGAAAAATATGCAATTGGCAGAAACAGTATATGCACAAACAAGAAAAAAGTTTGAAACAGGTACTGGTTCTAATACAGAAATTTCTGCTTCTCAGGCTGATTTAGTAAGTGCACAAAACAATTACATGAATGCATTATATAGTGCATTAATAGCAAAAGTAGATTTCTTAAAAGCTACAGGTAAATTATAAGAAAAAAGCGCAGTGCGCTTTTTGATGAAAATAGAAAAAATAAAACAATGAAAAAAATGAAACATATATCAAAAGTATTCTTCTTATCTATCCTTTCATTAGCAGTTGCATGTGGAGGAAAAGATAATTCTATCGAGGGTAAAAAAGCAAGTCTTGAAAGCTTAAAGAAACAAGCATTAGAGTTAAATGCACAAATTGCAAACTTAGAAAAAGAATTAGCAAAATCTGGTGCAGGAGCAACTGCTCAAGCAGTAGTGGTAAATATTTCTCCAGTAGTGGCACAAGACTTTAATCACTATATCGAAATACAAGGCAAGATTGAATCAGAGAGCGTGTCTTTTGTAACGCCACGTGCTGGTGGTGGTCAAGTGAAAGCTGTTTATGTTAAAAGAGGAGACAAAGTGAAGAAAGGTCAATTGCTTTTACAATTAGACAACAGTTTAATTAAGCAAAGCGTTGCCGCTGCTGCTCAAAACATTGAAACAGTAAAAGCACAAGCTGCTTTAGCAAAATCTGTATATGAGAAACAAAAGAATTTATGGGAGCAAAATATTGGAAGTGAGATTCAATTATTAACTGCTAAAACCAATGCAGAAGCATTAGGTAGTCAGTTAAAAGCTGCTATGGAGCAATTAGGCATGGCAAAAGACCAATTAGCTTTTACTAGTATTTATAGTGATGTAGATGGTGTAGCTGAAGAAGTAAATGTAAAAGTGGGTGAGATCTTTATGGGAGCTGGTCAATTAAAAATCGTGAACACTGACAAATTAAAATTAACTAGTCAGGTTCCTGAAAATTATGCAGGAAAAATTAATGTAGGTACAGATGTTACTTTAATCTTCCCTGACTTAGATAAAACATTGGATACTAAATTAACTGTTGTAGGTCGCGTTATTGATCCGTTAAGCAGAAGCTTTTTTGTAGAAGCTAAATTACCAATGGATAAAAACTTCCGTCCAAACCAATTGGCTCAAGTAAAGATCAAAGATTACACTAAGAAAAATGCTATTAGTATTCCAATTAATATTGTTCAAAACGATGACAAAGGAAAATTTGTTTATGTAGCTGCAAATGAAAACGGGAAATTAGTTGCTCGAAAGCGTATGGTGACTACTGGAGAATTTTATGCGAATGCTATTGAAATTTTATCTGGCTTAGCAGCAGGAGAGCAAGTAGTTACAGAAGGATATCAAAATATTTTTGATGGCCAAAATTTAACTGTTAACACTAACAAGTAGTTTCTATTCATTATT
>CAZXWT010000095.1:2628-5114 GCA_964644475.1 uncultured Sediminibacterium sp.
GACAATTACCGTATGCAAACTGCTGGTATTACATTTGATGATATCAGTGCTGCTATACAAAGAGAAAACTTAGACCTTTCTGGTGGATTATTAGAAGTGGGTAATATGCAACGTAATCTTCAATTAAAAGGCCAATTGAAAAATGCGAATGATATTGCCAATATTATTGTGCGTAATACAAGTGGAGCTCCAATTTACTTGAAAGATGTTGCCAATATTATTGATACCATTAAGAATACTACAAGTTTTGCTCGTTTAGATGGCAAGAATGTATTGACTCTTAATATTATTAAGCGTAATGGAGAAAACCTGATTGCCACTTCTGATGCAGTTAAGGCAATGGTAGAAGATGCTAAAGCAAATATTTTTCCAAAAGATTTAAATGTAGTCATCTCTGGTGATCAGAGTATTCGTACAAGAAGTTCTTTCACAGAATTAGTAAACTCTATTGTGATTGGTTTCGTTTTAGTATTATTGGTATTAATGTTCTTTATGGGTGTAACCAATGCCTTCTTTGTGGCATTATCTGTACCATTAAGTATGTTTGTTGCCTTTGTATTCTTACCAGCTGGTGATTTAGTAGTAGGTTCTCATATTACATTAAACTTCATGGTATTATTTGCCCTACTATTTGGATTGGGTATTATTGTGGATGATGCGATTGTAGTAATCGAAAACACACACCGTATTTTTGTACAAGGTAAAGGAAAGCTTACTGCAACAACATCTGCAAAGATGGCCGCAGGTGAAGTATTCATTCCTGTATTAGCTGGAACAGTAACTACTTTAGCACCTTTCTTCCCATTGTTATTCTGGCCAGGCATCATTGGTAAATTCATGGTGTATTTGCCAGCTATGTTAATTTTCACTTTGGCTGCTTCATTAGTGGTAGCATTTATCATGAACCCTGTATTTGCAGTTGACTTCATGAATCATGCTGAGGACGAAACTACAGACGAGCCTAAGAGTGCGATTTTCAAAAAGAAGAATTTCTGGATACCAGTAGCAGTAGGCGTATTATTAGATATTGCAGGTTTTACTTTCTTAGGTAACCTATTAATATTTATTATGTTGACTGTGGTAGCGAATAAATATTTTATCAACGATATGATTATTGGTTTCCAAACCAAGACATTACCTAAGTTGATGGATTTATACGAAACTAGTTTAAGAAGAGCATTAGGTGGATGGAGACCAGTGAAATTATTGATTGGTACTTTTGTATTATTAATTGTCTCATTTGTCTTGTTAGGTATTAGCGTTGCAACTGGAAGAGTAGGCATCGAGTTCTTCCCTAAAGGAGATCCTAACCAAGTTTATGTGTATTTAAAATTACCTTCTGGTACTAATGTAAACTATACCGATTCAATCACTAGAGTCTTAGAAGCGAAAGTGAATAAGGTTTTAGAAAATGATAAAACTAAGAATCCTCTAGTGGAGAGCATTATTAGTAACGTAGCAGTGGGTGCAGGTGATCCAATGAGAGGTGATAGAAGTACTCGTTCAGAATTAGGACGTATTCAAGTAAACTTTGTTGAATTTGAAAAACGTCATGGTAAATCAACCGAACCTTACTTAGAGCATTTGAGAGAAGAGTTGAAAGGTATTCCAGGTGCAGAAATTTCTGTAGACCAAGAATCAAGTGGCCCTCCAACAGATCCTCCAGTAAACATTGAAATTCAAGGGGAAGACTTTGATAAATTAGTGAAGACTGCTGTGGGTTTAAAGAACTATCTAGATGCTGCACAAATTCCTGGTATCAATGTATTAAAAATGGATGTGGATTTACAAAATCCTGAATTGACTTTAACCATTGATAGGAACAGAGCTTTAGCAGAAGGCGTAAGCAGTGCTCAAGTGGGTATGCAAATCAGAACTGCTTTATTTGGTAAAGAAGTTTCTAAGATTAAAGATGGTAAAGAAGAATATAAAATTCAATTGAGAAGTGAAGAACTTCAAAGAAATAACTTAGTAGATTTATTAAACATGCGTTTATCTTTTAGAGATATGGCAGCTGGCGGAATGGTGAAAAATATTCCTATCAGTAGTTTAGTAAAAGTAGAGCCTACCAATACATTAGGTAGTATTAAGAGAAAAGATCAAAAAAGATTGATCCAATTAAGCTCGAATGTATTAATGGATAAGGGATATAGCCCAACCACTGTAAATGCTGCAATTGCTCAATACATTTCTAATTTCAAAGGAATTGAAGATGGAGTGACTGTAAAACAAACTGGTGAGAACGAACAACAATTAGAAACAGTGGCTTTCTTAGGAAAAGCTTTAGTAATTGCCTTAATGTTGATCTTGTTTACATTGGTTTTACAATTTAACTCTATCTCTAAATCGGTGATTATCTTAACAGAGATTGTATTTAGTATTATCGGTGTATTCTTAGGTTTCTCTATTTTCGGCATGAAGATATCTGGTGTAATGACTGGATTAGGTATTGTAGGATTAGCAGGTATTGTAGTGAAGAATGGTAT
>CAZXWT010000096.1:0-5108 GCA_964644475.1 uncultured Sediminibacterium sp.
ACTTTTTTAAGTCTACGAGCAAAGTGGATGGAGATAAGATTATTTGGGAAATCAAATAGTGTCTTAAAAGTACAATTTTGGACAATGGCTAAAAGTTAATTTTGATCAAAATAAAACATTAACTTAATGAAAACACCATTTAATAAATTCCTTTACATTGGGTTTATACTATTAGGATTATATCAAGCAATATCTTCTAAAGATTATATTCAAGCAGCATCATCTCTTGGTATTGGATTGGCCTTTGACCCTTTTGATACAGAACAAAAGTGGAATGATAGACCTACTTGGCAAAAGGCCGTTTTGATTATTCACCTAGCCTTGGTTGCAGCAATGTTTGGATTTGGTATAGGGTTAAATGACAAATAGAGCTACTGCAAGCTTGCAAGATGTTCATCCCTTCAATTTTCTTAAAGTTATATTGTCAACTATAACATTATAGCTGCATCTTTCGTCTGTAAGTGAAGCCAAAATTGAAAAGCCATCAGAAATGATGGTTTTTTCTTTGTTCATTTGTTCCCAAAACACATTACGGAACATTCTTTAATTGAAAAAAGAAACTTACCAAACTGTATTACAATATGTTTGTTTAATCAAAATATACAAACATGAAAAAGTTACTTTATTTATTTTTCTTATTAATTACATTTACAGCAAGTGCTCAAAGTAAAGAAGAATGCCAGGAATTACAAAAAGCCGAAAAGCAGGTGGAAGCAAATATTAAAATGTACAGAGAAACTTGGGATAAAATATTCAATCAGCGTGATATAGATCAAGTGAATGATAAAAACTTTGCCACGGATGTCATCTTATTAAATCAAAAAGAAGGCATCAGGGCTCAAGGGATTGAGGGATTTAAAAAAGCGTTTAATGCCTATTTGATAGGATTTAGTGATATCAAATTTACTTTTATAGACCTTTGGGGCCATGGAGATAAGCTTGTCAAGCACTGGAATTTTCAAGGGAAACATAATAAAACTGGCAATATGATGAATTTGTCAGGTGTTACTTTAGTGAAGATGAAAGATGGTAAAATTATTGAAGAACAAGATTTTGATGACAACCTATGGTATAATCAACAATTAGGGTATTATCTTGAAAAAGAGCCGAAAATTACTAAAGGAATGATTAAAGTTGCCATTTATTATCCCAATGGTGAAGGCAAGACATTTAATATGGAATATTATGAAAGTAAGCATATGACTTTGGCAAAGTCTTTACTAGGAAATAGTTTAAAAGCGATTGCAATTGACAAGGGTTTGGCAAGTGGAATTCCAAATAAACCTGTACCATATTTAGCAATTGGCTATTTGTACTTTGACTCTATAGCCGCATTCCAAAAAGCAATGAATTCAGAAGTAGATGCAAAATTGAATGCAGATATACCTAACTATACAAATAGTAAACCAATTGTTCAAATTAGCGAAGTGTTACAATAAATTTTATCATAAATTCAATTGCAATGAAATACCTATTTACTGCTATCATTCTTATTACTAGCTTTCTTTCAAGTAATGCTCAATGGAGTAAGACACCTATGCATACAGATGAGATTAAACTCACTTCAAAATTAAATCATAGAATCTATAAAATCTCTGTTGCTTTGCCATCTAGTTATAACCCAGAAAATAAGTACCCTGTTTATTATATATTAGATGGTTATTATGCTTTCCCTATAGCAAAAGAATCAATGAAAACTTTAAAAATGGGTAATTTAATTAAGGACTTCATACTTGTTTCTATAGCTGGAGATGAAACCAATGATTACGATTGGTTATTGAATCGCTGGACAGACTATACATTTACTCATAAAATCAAAAAAGATAGCACTTACAGCAAAATGTGGAATTTTTCATCACCTGCTTTAGTTTCTGGAGGAGGAGATGTATTTTACAATATCATTACAAAAGAAATCATTCCTTTAATTGATTCAAAATATAGTACTAATAATGAAAGGGGATTATCAGGTCATTCATTAAGTGGATTATATGTCGCGAATGTGCTCTTAAAATCAGATGGAATTTTTACTAAGTTTGGAATTAATAGTCCCTCTCTTCAATTTTGGGATAACGATATAATGCAAGCTGAGTCTAAGTATGCTTCATTAAATTCAAGTTTAAAAGCAGATGTATTTTTTTCTATTGCTGAATTAGAAGATGGGCTTGATAATTTATTGAAGTTCGAATCACTCTTAAAAAAATATAATGGCTTTAATTCTAAATTTGTTGTTTTTAAAGATGAAACACATAATTCAGTTGGTCCAGCAATGATAGATAGAACAATGAGGGTGCTGTATTCAAATAAAGACTAACCCTTTAATTTCATAATTATATAAAATCAATCATTTTATTATATGATTACACAATTTTTTAAAAAGTACAAAAAGGAAATCATTGTAGGGATATTGGTATTTCTCTACTTCATCTCTAAAGACTTAATTAAGATTTTCTTGTAACTTTATTCGATTACTAATGTTTAACAGATATGAAAAAAATCACATATACACTATTTTTATCCATTTATTTAATTAGCGGTTCAGCTTTCGCTAATATCGACAATAATAAAGAAGCTATAAAGAGTGCTGCATTGAAAAAATGGGAAGCAACTCCAGAAGGTATTTTTTTCAAGAAATGGGAAGCCTCTCCCGCTGGTAAAAAAGTAATTGAAAGTACTTCTAAAATAAGAAAATCGATTAATAACTTTGCTAATATGGAAGCTGTTATAACTTCTCTTTCACTTCCAACAGGTGCTAGATTGGGATTTGGAATGATGGTTAATATAGATGGGGAAGATTATATTCTTTCTTTTGGCCCTGATATAAATAAAGAATTTGGTCAACTACGCAACTTAAAAGTAAATGATAAGATCATTATTAAAAGTCATAGTGTTTCTAAAGCACCAAAATATGCATATCCAATTGTAGCAGGCGATTATATAGAAAGCGATGGTAAAATAATATATAAACGTGCTCCTAACAAAGGAGGCTGTTAACTTATTCGGCACACTCAATCATCCACTCCACCCCGTATTTGTCCCTAAAGGCACCAAAATAAGCACACCAGGGACCATCGCCTATAGGCATTTCAACTGTACCCCCTTCAGATAGCCCATTAAATATAGTTTCAGCTTCTTCTCTGCTTTCTGCTGTAATAGTTATTTTACTTCTATTTTCATTTTCGTTCACAGTGCCTAGCATATTGGGCACATCACTTCCAGTGATGGTATTATTTTCTCCAAATACTAAAGAAATATTTAAAATCTTATTTGACTCTTCTTCTGGAAAATCAAATCCCTTTGCGGATAGTTCTTTAAAACGAAGCAATCTTTTGAATTCACCACCCAATACTGATTGATAAAATTTAAATGCTTCTTCAGTATTGCCATTAAAATGAATATGAGGATTAATGCTTGCCATGTATTTAATTTATTATGAAAGTAAAACTTCTGCAGGAATATTTAATTCTTGATGAAATAATTTTGCTAATTCAAGTGTAAGAGGTTTCTTTTTATTTAATAATGAAGAAACATATCCTTTACTTCCTACTTTTCCAACAAGATCTTTATTTTTTAAACCTAACTCATCCATTTTAACTTTTATTGCGTCTATTGGATCTGGCATTGGAATGGGATATTTAGTATCTTCATATTGTTTGATTAATAAAAGTGCTACTTGTAGTTTTTCTCCTTCTGGTGTATTTGATTTTATCTTATTATCAAATTGAACATCTACCCATTTTAAGTATTGTTCATATTCTTTTTCATTTTTTATAATTTTCAGTTCCATATTTATTAGTTTTTATATTGAATATTACTTGCATCTATTTTATCATATTCAGCATGTGTCCCGAACCATTTAATTTGAATAGCTTTAAAATCAAAAACTATTCTTACAATTAATCTATACTTATTTCCCATTATATTAAAAACAACTCTATCATCACTTACTACACTTGCGTTTCCATACACATTTTTGAGTTCGTTAAAATTTTTAAATTCACTTATAATCATTTCATGATACCACTCAAATAAAGCAGTACTTGCCATTGGGTACTTTTTAGCATATTCTAATAGGGTTCTTCTAGTTATAATATTAAACACTTTACAAAGATAATAAGTTTACTAATAGAAAACTTTCTAAATTATTTATGGCCGTAAAAGATAAATATTTATTGTTTATCAATAAATATTTATACATTTGTTTTATATAAAAAAACAATTTTATGTCAAAAAGAACAGATTTTCTACTTAAAGGGCTGCATGTTATCTCTTGGATAATATTTATTGGAGTTTCTATAGATGCTGGCGGAGTCCTTACCAATGCTATTTATTCAATTTTTATTAATTCAAATCTGTCGGCACATTTTTGGGGCTATCTTGATTTGTCAAAACTTTATCAATTTAATCAAGTTTGCTTTATAACATTAACTACATTAATGAGTATAGTTACAATTTTAAAAGCAACCTTATTCTATTTCATTTTAAAAATATTTAATAATAAAAAATTAGACTTAGCTAATCCATTTACTCCAACTTTAGGCAAATACATTAATAATATTGCTTATTGTACATTGGGTATTGGTTTGTTTTCAAAATGGGGTGGAGATTTATTAAAATGGATTGCTAATCAAAATATAAATATGCCATTAATTGAAAATTTGAAATTAGCAGGTGCAGATGTTTGGTTATTGATGGGTTTTGTAGTATTTGTATTTGGTAGAATTTTTAATAAAGGGATTGAATTACAATTAGAAAACGATTTAACAGTATAAGCTATGCCAATTGTAGTAAACTTAGATGTAATGATGGCAAAACGTAAAATGTCATTAAATGAATTGTCTGAAAAAGTTGGCTTAACACTTGCTAACCTTTCTATTCTAAAAACAGGAAAGGCCAAAGCTGTTAGGTTTAGTACTTTAGAAGCTATTTGCAAGGCATTGGATTGTCAACCAGCTGATATATTAGAATTTATAGACAAATAATAAATTAAGTGTCTATTTGACACAATGAAATCTTTCTATTTTTCTTTTTTTGTCCTTTTTTTACTAAATTGTATCATCAATTAATTAAATATTACAATTGCTTGCTATGAAAACCAAAAATTTCCTTAA
>CAZXWT010000097.1:0-5095 GCA_964644475.1 uncultured Sediminibacterium sp.
TCTTATATTCCCCATTTGAATTTTGATTACGGAGTACAATCTGTTGTGGAAACAGTAGTAGTACAGTTTAGACAAAATTTTTATGAAGATCCTTTTTATAGTCAACCAGAAATGCAACCCATTTTTGATTTATTCGAAAAAGCAAAAACAGGTATTGCTTTTTATGGAGCTACCAAAAAAACAGCAGGCGAGATGCTAAAGCTTTTAACCACTTTAAAACCCTTTGAACAATTATTGCATTTAATAAAAGTTTTTGATGTGTTGGCAAAAAGTAGTGAATATACTTTACTCAATACAAGACCCATTGCAAACCATGCTGTACTAAAAGAGCAAGAACGCATGCATTTAATATACCAGTATGTAGAAAATAATTTTCAGCAACCTATAGTCTTAGAAGCTATAGCAAAACAGGTGAATTTATCTGTGGCAGCTTTTTGTAGGTATTTTAAAAAGAGTACAAAATTGACTTATACTGATTTTGTAAATCAATATAGAATTAATCATGCTAAGAAATTATTGATGCAGGATGCCAATGTAACGGAAGCCTGTTATGAAGTGGGTTTTGAAAGCCTATCTTATTTTAATAAAACATTCAAAAAAATTACTGGAGAAAA
Source organism: uncultured Sediminibacterium sp. (assembly GCA_964644475.1). Lineage (GTDB taxonomy): Bacteria > Bacteroidota > Bacteroidia > Chitinophagales > Chitinophagaceae > Sediminibacterium. Next base: position 615 of record CAZXWT010000097.1, read on the forward strand.
CCCTTCTGCATTTAGAAAAAGAAAAGGCATTGATTAGGAAATAATTTTTCCGTCTTCCATTTTAATTATTCTATCTGTTCTTTCTGCAAAACCTGGATCGTGTGTGACGATTAATAATGTTTGTTTGTACTCGTGGGCTAATTTTTTGAATATATCAAATACCAAGTCACTGTTTTTTTTATCTAAGTTGCCTGTTGGCTCATCTCCCATAATAATATGTGGGTCGTTAATTAAAGCTCTGGCAATAGCAACTCTTTGTTTTTCTCCACCAGACAATTGATTGGCTTTTTTTAAAGCTAAATGTTCAATACCCAATAATTTTAATTTTTCATATGCACGATGTTCTACTTTTTCCTTCGAATACTTATTTAGCTTTAAACCTGGCAACATTACATTGTTCAATACATCAAATTCATTTAGCAAATAATGAAATTGAAATACGAATCCTATTTTTTCATTTCTCACCTTTGCTAAATAACCTTCATCATTTTTAGGCATTTCAACCTGGTCAATGTATAGACTACCTTCATAATCTGTGTCCATGGTAGATAAAACATATAATAGTGTAGATTTTCCACAACCAGACTTTCCAGTTAGAGAAACAAATTCCCCTTTATCAATACTAAAGCTTACTTCGTTAAGCACTTTTACCTTGATAGGATCTTCAAAGTACTTGATAATATTTTTTGCTTCTAAAATTTTCTGACTCATACTATTTTCCTCTTATGATGACAACAGGGTCAATTTTACTTGCTTTACGGGCAGGAAACCAGCCAGCAAAATAAGTGGTGATTAAAGAGAAACTTATACCTATGATATAAAAAACAATACTATAATTAATAGGATAGGTTTTAACTGTTGGAAGGGCAGCAGTAACAAATGGTATCTGGTCAATAATACTTGATAAAATAAATCCAAATAGTAAACCAGCAAGCCCTCCAAAAAACCCAATACTCAATGCGATGTACATAAAAATATTTTTAACATCATTCCCGGAAAATCCTGTTGCTTTTAAAATAGCAATAGAATCCATTTTTTCAAATATCATCATATTAAGAATGTTATAAATACCAAATCCTGCAACAACTAATAATGTAATTCCTACTGCGTAAGAGATAATACTTCTAACGGTACTACCAGTTTCAAATTGAGCATTGGCTGTTTGAATGTCTTCTGCATCAGTTTCATATAATTGTGCATATTCTTTTGCGGTAGCGATAGATAAATTGATGTCTTTAAGTTTAACATCGATTTCGCTAACGTAGTTATTTGGTTTCATTAATATTTTCTGAACTGTATGTATAGATGAAAAACTTTGAACCATATCTATATCCTTTAACCCTGATTGAAAAAATCCAACCACTTTTAATTGAAATCTATCCCCTTTAGATGTTGATAATTGTATAACATCTCCCACATTCACTAATAATTTCTCAGCTAAACTTTTTCCTAACACAATCGTATTATTTTCTTTCTCTAAATCGCTAGCATTACCTCCAACTATATAATCATTAAAATGAAAAAGTTTTATTTCATCTTCTGCATTAATTCCATTTAAAACACCTGTAATATCAGTAGTACCATTATTAATAAATACTTGCGCTGTTAACTTTTCTGTAAAACCCATGACTCTTGGGTCTTTTTTCAATGAATTCATGATAGCAAGACTATTGTATATAGCTTGTTTGTTGGCATCTGATTTTATTGATTGAATAAAATTGTGTTTCTCTTTGTAAGCAGCAGCATTTTTTATGGGTTGATTTGCATTGGGTTTGATATCATTGTATAATTTGATATGAGGTGTTCTGTTTAATATAAGCCCATCTAATAAATCATTTAATCCATTCATAAATCCCAACAAAGTGATGAACATAGTAATACTAAAAGTCACACCAATGGCTGCCACTAAGGTTTGTCTCCATCTAGCTAGTAGTAGTGCTTTTGCTATATTAATTAAAATGCTTTTTTTCATTATTCAGGCTTCACTAATTCATCTTTTTCTGTTATACCATTAAGAACTTCTACTTTATCATAGTCCTTCAAACCAATAGTAATTTTTCTTTTTTCTTTATTACTAAGTAAAACATAATTGTCATCAATCAAGTATGATCTAGGAATGGTTAAAGCTTTATTCTTGACTTGTATTATTATATTGGCTTCTGCACTAAGATTAGGAAAAATATTTTCTGGTCTTTTGGTGAATACTGCATCTGCTTTAAATGTCCTGGTTCTTTCATTCATTATTGGATAAATTTTTTCAATCACCGCTTCAAATACTTCTCCCTTATGACTATCCATACTTACTAAAACCTTTTGACCTTTAATAATACTAGTAATATCAAATTCATCAATTTGTAATTCAACATAAAAAATAGTTGCATCTCCAATTGTAGCAATAGGTGTTTGTGTGTTAGCTAATTCTCCTAATTGTTTATTGATAGTATATACTTTGCCATCCATTTGACTCTTTATTATGAAATCATTCATGTTAACAGCACTTATTGCTGCAGATCTGCTGGTTTGACTGTTTTGAAAATTGATTTGCTTTTCTAAATCGTCTAATTTTAATTTTGCCGCTTTATATAAAGTGCTTGCATTTTTAAAATTTAATCTTCTTTGATCCAATTCGTTCTTTGTTCCAATTTCTTGTTCCCAAAGTTTTTCTTGTCTTGATAACAAGGAAGATTCATTCTCCATCTTGGATTTTGCCAATTCTAGTTCAGTCTTTGCTTGTTCAATTTTTTCTTTATTGGTCTGTATACTATTGAATTGAGCATTTTGTTTTGCATTTTCATAAGTCAAACTCTGCGCAGCATTAGCTAATCGAATAATAGCTTGACCTTTTTTTACGTCTTCCCCTTCTTTTACAAGAATAGCTTCGATAATACCAGGAACCTTTGCATAAACTTCATATTGTCCCTTGCTTTTTATAGTGCCAGATGCATATACCGATTGTGTTATATCTTCTCTTTGTGGTAATAATTTCTCAACTTTTTTGCCACAGCCTACGAAAAGAACTAAGAATAAGCAAGCCTTAAGGAATTGATACATAAAACTATATTTGAAAATGATGTTTAAAGCTACACATATTTTGTAATTTTCTATTGCATAAAAGCATGATTTATGAAACCATTTAAGCTGATATTAGTCAATCTTTTTTTGTTGACACCTGTTTTTCTATTTGCACAAAAAGATTGGTTGATTCAACCCATCGACCAAAAAGCAAGTATTCAAAAAAAGGAGCAATATATTGTCTTAGACAATGGTTTGACAAGAAGAACATTTTTTATTGGTCCAAATTTGGCTTGTATTGATTATACCAATCTGACTACTGGACAACAATTGTTAAGAAGCATAGAGCCGGAAGCAAGAATTACCATTGGTGATAAAACTTATAATATTGGCGGATTGGTTGGCTTAACAGAGAAAGCATATTTAATAAAAGGCATTGAACAAAAATTAACAAGTGATTCGCAAGCATTTCAAATGAAAGGTTATCATATTGATACTATTTCACATTATATTCACTGGAAAGCAACCACTTGGTTATCTAACAAAGAGCAAGCCAAAGGGAAGTCAATTAAATTCGACTTTGTTTCTACAAATCCTGCATTAAAAAATATTATTGTTTCTGTTTGTTATAATTTATACGATGGTATTCCATTATTAAGTAAATGGATTGAAATTAAAAACAATAGTAATGCTGCTGTTAAGATTAATAGAGTAGTGAATGAAGTTTTGGGTTTAGTTGAAGAAGAAAGTGCTGTAGTGGGCAAGCCTGAAGTGATGAAAAAACAACACGGAATTTATGTAGAGACCAATTATGCTTTCAATAATGCTATGCGATATGACATTAGCGATCAAACAACGCATTGGAAAACAGATAGTACTTACACCTCTCAAGTAAATTATAATTTTGAAACACCTTGCCTTTTAGAGATCTATCCTGAAAAAGCACCTGGCATTGACTTGCAGCCATATGAACAGTTTAGTTCCGTAAGAACGAATGAATTGCTTATGGATAGTTATGACAGACAAAGAAGGGGTTTGATGTTGCGAAAAATGTATAGAACCATTGCACCTTGGACCACACAGAATCCTATTTTTATGCATTTGGTTAGTAAAAATGACGAAGAAGTGAAAGCGGCAATTGATCAATGTGTGGCAACCGGATATGAAGCGGTTATATTAAGTTTTGGAAGTCATTTAAATATGGAAGATAGCAGTAAAAAAAATATTGAAAAATGGAAGCTATTAGCAGACTATGCACATCAACATAAAATTTTATTAGGAGGCTATTCCTTATTTAGTAGTAGAAGAATTAGTGATGAAGATGATGTGATTGATATTAAAACTGGAAAACCAGGAGGAGCATTTTTTGGTAACGCTCCTTGTTTTGGAAGCAAATGGGGTTTAGCTTATAGAGATAAAATAAAGTATTTTTTTAAAGCAACTGGTTTTGATATTTGGGAAAATGATGG
>CAZXWT010000098.1:0-5030 GCA_964644475.1 uncultured Sediminibacterium sp.
CTCCACCTTTTTTCAATTTTGCAATAGTTTCTAAAACATTTTCTAAAGCATCTGGCGTATGAGCATAATCTACAATACCAATAATATTTGTTTCGCTTATTGTATAGTCAAATCTTCCTTCTGCTCCAGTTAATGCACTTAAAACAGTTAAAACCTTCTCCACAGGCTCCCCTAATTGAATCGCTACTCCATATACCGCTAAGAAATTATAAGCATTAAATATGCCTATTAATCTACAATGCACTTCTTTATCATTCACCAGCAAAACCAATCCAGTAAGCTGATTTTCTAGAATTTTTCCTTTATAATTAGCCGGTGCATGTAAAGCATAAGTTAATTTTTTTGCTTTGGTATCCATCAACATATTAGCCCCATTCTTATCGTCCAAATTAGACAATGCGAATGCAGTACCTGGCAAATGATCGAAGAATGATTTTTTAACAGCTAAATACTCTTCAAAAGTTTTATGATAATCTAAATGGTCTAAAGTAATATTAGTGAATGCAGCTCCTACAAATTGAATGCCAGTAATTCGATGCTGATGAATAGCATGGCTACTACATTCCATAAACACATGTGTACATCCTGCTGCTACCATTTGATTCAATAAAGCATTTAACTGAATAGCATCTGGAGTAGTATGTGTTGAAGGAACAATCGTTGATCCAATATGATTCTCCACTGTACTAATTAAACCACAGGTATACCCTAATTGTGTAAACAATTTAAACAACAAAGTAGCAACAGTGGTTTTGCCATTGGTGCCTGTCACGCCTACCATTTTTAATTTAGTAGAAGGTGCATCGTAAAATTGATGTGCCATTATTGCCACTGCTTCGTTAGAATTAGCAACTACTATATAGGTAATACCCTCCACCAATGAAATTGGAAGGTTTTCACATACAATTACAGTAGCACCCTTTTCAATTGCAGTTATAATAAATTGATGACCATCTGCTTGTACGCCTTTGATCGCAACAAAAACAGTATCTGCAGCTACTTTTCTTGAATCAATTTGAATCGCACTAACAGTAACATTAGTAGAGCCAACAACTTCTCTGATTGCTACACCAAATAATATGTTTTGTAATGCTTTCATTAATTTAATTCAATTATAATGGGTTGACCTTTTGTGATATAAGCACCTTGAGCAATACTTTGTTTTATTACTCTTCCTTTTCCAATACATTTTACCTGCAAACCTTTTTTCTCACATAACCATAATGCATCTTGTAATTTCAAGCCACTAATGTCTGGCATTGTAGAATCTGATACTACTCTTGCAGCTGCTTTTGCAGTTTTACCCGCTCCGTTTAGATTTACCCAATTATTAGTAGGAATAGTTGAATCTTGATAAGGAAGGTTAATTTTTTTAGCAATAGCTTGTAATGAAGATCTTGAAACAGCATATTGAAATGCCTGACTATCTTTTAATGCAATTGCTGGAGTAGCATTTGTCTTATTATGAATATAGGTTGAATATAATCTATCAGAAATTTCTTTGAATACAGGCCCAGCTACAGATGCACCATAAAAAGGATAAGCATGAGGCTTATTTTTAATAATTACCACAATAGTATATTGAGGATTTTCTGCAGGGAAATAGCCAGCAAAAGATGACTGGTAAATTTTATCTGCATATCCTTTATTACCATTAGCCACTAAAGCAGTACCGGTTTTACCTGCCACTTTATACAAACTATTTTTAAATAATGTTTTTGCTGTACCATTGATACAAACACCCTCTAATGCAGTTTGTAAAGCTTTTACTGTTGCAGGCTTAACTAATTGAGGATTGTATACAGTGGGTGAAAATCTCTTAATTACTTTACCTTCTTCTTGAATGGCGTTGACTAAATAAGGCTTCATCATAACACCATTATTAGCTATAGCATTATACAACACTAAAGTTTGTATAGGAGCAATCGCGATATTATATCCAAATGCCATCCATGGTAAAGTAGTTGGACCATACAACTTATCACCTGGCTTCGTAATTTGAGGTCTTCTTTCTCCGATTAAATCAATTCCTGAAAGCGAATCCAATCTTAATTTTGTAAGGTGTTTGTAATAAGCATCTACATTATTGCTATAATGCGCCATAGCAATCTTAGCCATACCCACATTCGAACTTTCTTCAAAAGATTCTAATACGGTTGCTTGATGTTTACCATGTTTTTCAGAATCCCAAACAGTTTGACCAGCCACTTTCCATGCACCGCCTTCTAAATCAACTGTTGAATTTAAATTCACTTTACCATCTTCCAAAGCACTTAACAAAGTCACTAATTTAAAAGTAGAACCTGGCTCGGTTGGAGTAATGGCATAGTTTAAATCTTCTTTATATACACCTTCTGAAATTTTACCCAAATTAGCAATGGCTTTAATCTTTCCCGTCTTCACTTCCATTACCATGGCAACACCCCATTGTGCCTGATTTTGAACCATCATTTTGTTCAATGCATTGGTAGTCACTTCTTGAATAAACACATCTATATTGCTAACAATATCTTTACCAGTTTCTGGTGCGATTTCAAATTCACCTTCTTGAACAGGCACTGTTACACCACCAGCTATAGCACGTACTAGCTGTCTTCCATTACGTCCTCTTAAAACAGTATCATAAGACAACTCTAAACCAACGCTGTTTTGCTCTCTTGCTAAACCGATTGTTCTATAACCCATATTTTGATATGGATTCAATCTAACATTACGCTCTTGAGCAATCATACCACTCTTGTATCTTCCAACCTTGAACATAGGAAATTTAGCAAGGGCTAAATATTGTCTATAGTCAATCTTCTTCTTTAATTCATAATTTGGTTCTCTTGCTTCAAAAGCTTTTGTCAATTGATCTTTATATTGTGAAGCAGATTGGTCTTTGAATAAATCTGCCAAAGCAAGAGATAATGAATCTATATTCTCTCGAAATAATTTGCCATTCTTTTCATGCAAAGGCTCTACTCTAAAATCAATATAAATATCAAATTGAGGCACGTTGGTACTTAACATTTGACCATCCTCACTATAAATAGTACCTCTTGCTGCAGGAATTTCTGCAATACGTTGATGCAAGCTATCACTTAATCCTCTCCAATAAGAACCTTGCACTTGTTGGATATAAAACGCTTTGCCCAGTATAGCTAGGCACACTAATACTACTAAAATGTAGCTTAAATAAACCCTCCACAATATGTCGCGTTTTACATCCATTATTTATTGTTGGTAGGGTTTAAATTTCTTTTTTCAATTTGAATTCTTATTGGCATTTCTTTTCCAACTACTAAACCATAAGGCGCCATTGCATTCTCCATTTGAACAGCGCCACTTTTTTGCATTAATTCTGCTTTTAAAGTTTTGTATTCAAACTGTAATTCCTTTAACTCTTTCTGTGTTGAATTAATTTTTCTAATAGTCTTATCCGTAAGATGACCATTGGCGATATAAAGTATCGCTATGAAAGCCAAGAACAAGAAAAATCCTGTGTTCATGACAATCCACTGATAGTTGAGAATGCTTTTTAGAGCATTCTTAGGGCTTGTTTTTACGGGTACGGACATACTATTTATACTCTTTCGGCAGCGCGCAATTTTGCACTTCTGCTTCTATTGTTTTCTTTCATCTCTTTGTCAGAAGCCATTACAGGTTTTTTTGTAATGATGTTCCAAACTTTTTCTCTAGGGTTAGAAAGAAAAGGATTGGAAGGATTTTCTTCTTCTGGAGCAACTTTAAAAGCATTTTTTACCATTCTATCTTCTATCGAATGGAAAGTGATGATTACTGCACGTCCTCCTGGTTTAATCACCTCGGATAATTGTGCAAGAAAATCTGACAACACTTCCATTTCTTCATTCACTACAATTCGAATGGCTTGAAATACTTGTGCCCAGTATTTGTTTGGATTTCCTTTTACTACAGGTGCAATTAGTGTTTTAAAATCTTGTACCGTGTTTAACTTTACATGCTTTCTGTTGTCTACAATATGTTTCGCCAATGTTTTAGAATTGGTTACTTCACCATACTGCTCGAACATTTTGTGCAATTCAGTTTCGCTAAAGCTTTCAATAACTTGAGCTGCTGTTCTAGTTTGACGCTGATCCATTCTCATATCAAAAGGACCATCAAATCTTGTAGAGAAGCCTCTAGTGCCTTCGTCAAATTGATGACTACTCACACCCAAGTCTGCTAAGACACCATCTACTTGGTGAATCTTATGCAATCTTAAAAACCTTTGCAGGTACTTGAAATTTTCTGGGATAAAAACAATGCGTTCGTCATTCGGTAAGTTATTCTTAGCATCTGCATCTTGATCAAAAGCTATTAAACGACCATTTGGTCCTAGCTTAGATAAAATACCTCTACTATGTCCACCTCCTCCAAATGTTGCATCTACATATACACCATCGGGCTGTATATTTAAATACTGCATTGTTTCGTGAAATAATACTGGTATATGATAATCAGAAGAAGGAATAGTGGATGTAGGGTTGGTCATCTTTTTTCCTTAGTCTTTTTTATTAATACCTGACATTACTTCTTGCGCCAGATTACTAAATTCATCTGCAGAGAAATCCTCAAAGAGCTTTTTATAGGTACTTGCATCCCAAATTTCGAAACGGTCTAATGCGGCTGCTAAAACAATCTCTTTTCCTGGCAAAGCAAACTCTCTTAAAGTTGGAGGCAATAACAAACGGCCAGCGCCGTCCATTTCTACCTCGGTTGCTCCACCCAAAAATTGACGTCTAAACTGACGCACTTTGGGATCAAAGTCGTTCAACTGGCTAATCTTATCTAATATCTTCTGCCAGCTATTTAACGGATAAAGCGTCAAGCACTTCTCGAATCCTCTACTAACAATAAAGCGCGTCTCCCCTTCTGCCAGCTGTTTTTTCAAACTGCCGGGAACCAGGAAACGCCCTTTAGCGTCTATAGTTGATTGATATTCTCCGTGAAATCCTGTCATTGTTAATAATTAGCGTGATTTTTACCACTTGTTAACACAAAATAACACTTTTTACCACTTTCGAAGC
>CAZXWT010000099.1:0-5019 GCA_964644475.1 uncultured Sediminibacterium sp.
AAGAGGTACAGAAGTGAGTGTGATTTTAGATTTAATGATCCACGATATTGATATCATTTTGAGCATTGTTAAAAGTGGCGTTAAAAATATCTCTGCAAGTGGAGTTGCGGTATTGACTGATACGCCTGATATTGCCAACGTAAGAATAGAATTTAATAATGGTTGCGTAGCCAATTTGACGAGTAGCAGAATCAGTATGAAAAAAATGCGCAAGATTCGTTTATTCCAAAAAGACGCATACATCGGAATTGATTTCTTAGAAAAAAACACAGAAATCATTCAGCTTAAAAAACCAGAAGACGCAGATGCTTTTTCATTTGATATTGAAACTCACCAAGGCACTAAGACTATCACCATTTCTAATCCAGTTGTAGAAGATGGCAATGCGATATTTGCTGAATTAAGCAGTTTTGTGCATGCTATTCAACATGATGAACCTACAGTGGTAAGTGAGATTGATGGTTTCTTGGCCATGGAAGTAGCACACCAAATTTTAGAAAAAATAGGTAAAGTAAAAGCCTAGTAAGTTCTATTAAAATTTAGCTGAAACGCTTTGCTAAGATATGTTCTGCAATAGCTAAATCTAAAGGTCGTGTAATTTTGATATTTTCGAATTCCCCATCCACTAAGAACACCTTTTTACCATTGGATTCCACCGCATTGGCCTCGTCCGTGAATAAAGGAATATAAGCTTGTTTAAATGCATCTAATAAAATATCAGACTGAAATGTTTGAGGCGTTTGAATGAGCATTACCTGTTCTCTATCTAATACCCTATTGTCTTCACCTTCTACAATTCTTACAGAATCTGTTGCACTTACCGCAGGTATAGCAGAACCTTTCTCTAATGCCTGTTGATAGCATCTCTGAATCAAGGCTGGAGTTAACAAGCATCTTACTGCATCGTGAACAAATACTATAGAAGGCTCGCTTACCTTACTTAATCCATTTTTCACAGATTGAAATCTTGTATCGCCACCTTCTACTAATTGAATATGATGGGTGTATCCATTTTTTTGTAATAATGTTTTACCTTCTTCGATATAAGCAGCAGGCAATACTATTACTAATTCAATATCATCGAATGCTGCAGTAAACTGATCAATGGTATGCAATAAAATAGCTTTACCTTGAATTTCTAAAAATTGTTTTGGCACTACAGATCCCATACGTTGACCCGTACCACCTGCAACAATTATGGCTATTTTTTTGGAATACATATATTGAATTAACTAACTAGTAATTTTTTTACTTCTGCTTCTAATACCGCTTTATTAATAGGTGCAGTACCCACTAATTCGCATACCAATCCTCCAGCAATATTAGCCATCTCAGCTGCTAAGATCATATCTTTTGATGCAGCATATACCAATGATGCTACTGCAATCACAGTATCTCCTGCTCCACTTACATCTGCAATATTGCGAATATGGGTAGGTATTAATTTATGCTCTTTATTTCCAGCAATAAACACTCCATGCTCAGACAATGTGATGAAAGAAATAGCATGTGTCATTTGCTCAAACAAAGCATTGTGTACTTTTAATAGTTCAGCAGCATTCACTTGAGGGATCTCTATCTTCAATCCTTCTTTTACTTCTTTCAAATTAGGCTTGAATAAAGTACATCCTTTAAATGCTAAAAAGTTTTTTTGCTTAGGATCTACTGCAGTAGGTATTCCTTTTTGATTACAATAATCAATCACTGATTTAATCAAAGAAGCAGTTAATACCCCTTTATTATAATCTTCCAAAATGATTAATGAAGGTTGCTCTTTATCTACATAAGCACAAAAATTCTTGAAAAGCTGCGCTTCTTCAGTGGCGTTAATATCATTGGTATCTTCGTGGTCTAGGCGCATCATTTGCTGATTACGTCCCATTACCCTTACCTTATTGGTAGTAACCCTATCTGTACTTGTATGAATATAGCTTGTTTCAATTCCTTCTGCCCCTAAAAGCCCTTTTAAGTCTTTCCCTTCTAGATCATTGCCAATTACAGCAAAAATGGTTGTTGGAGCTCCTAAGGCCCTTAAATTAAGTGCCACATTTGCTGCACCGCCCACTCTAATTTCTTTTCTCTTTAAATTCACAATGGGCACAGGCGCTTCTGGTGAAATACGGTCTACATTACCCCACCAATAAGTGTCTAACATAATATCTCCCACCACACCAATTTTGGTTTGGCGAAATCCTTCAAATAATTCTTTAAAAGCTTTTTCCTGCAACATCTCTATGCTTCTGTTTTTTTATTGCGCAATGCGATATAATACAAAGGTATTCCTATTAAGGTAATCACCAAACCCCATAATGAATAGAAAGGCTTTGTATATACTAATCCAATACAAAACACAGTTGCCATTATTATATATATTGCTGGTAACACTGGATATCCAAAAGCCTTATATGGTCTTGGCGTATCAGGTTCTTTCTTTCTTAAAATGAAAATTCCAATAATGGTTAAAATATAAAATATCACAACGATAAAACTTACCATAGTTAACAAGTCGCCATACTTACCACTCAAACACAATAAACTAGCCACCAAACACTGAATCCATAATCCATAAGCTGGTACTTCGTTTTTATTTAACTCGGCAGTTTTCTTAAAGAACAATCCGTCTTTCGCCATGGTATAATATACTCTTGAACCAGCTAAGATTAATCCATTATTACAACCAAATGTAGAGATCATAATCATTACTGCAATCACAATGGTACCTGCATTACCCAAAACGGCATTGGCAGCTGTAATGGCTACTCTATCGTTTTCTGCGAAAGCAATTTCTTGCATCGGTAATACATATAAATACATCAAATTAGCACTGATATAAATTAAGGTTACAATACTTGTACCTAAGAATAAGCTTAGGCCAATATTTTTTTGTGGGTTCTTAATTTCTCCTGCAATAAAAGTTACATTATTCCATGAGTCACTACTAAATATAGAACCTACCATCGCAGCAGCCATTGCTCCAATTAAAACAGTTCCACCTATAGGCATCCAACTATGACTTGCAGTGCCGTCAGCAGCAGTTGTTACAACATCTTGTTGTGCTGCAAAAGCATTTGTCCAGTTGGCGTCCCAATGACTTGTTTTGGCAAATAAGAAACCAACTATAATTAAACCAAATAATGAAATCAATTTAGTAAAGGTGAAAGTGTTTTGAATAATCTTTCCTTCTTTTACTCCTCTTGTATTAGTGTAAGTAAGAAATATAATTAATACAATCGCTAGTATTTGCGCTGCAGAAATTTGAATAAATCCAAGGTCTGCAATTATATTATGCTCTCCTACAGCAGGAATTAAATAAGCAGTGAACTTACTAAATGCAACTGCTACAGCTGCAATAGTAGCTGTTTGTATTACAGAGAAGAAACTCCAGCCAAACAAAAATCCTACTAATGGATTATATGCTTTTTGCAAATACACATATTGTCCACCCGCTTTAGGATACATAGCACTTAACTCTCCATAACTAACGGCTGCCGTAATAGTCATAAAGCCTGTAATTAACCAAGCTGTGATTAACCAGCCTGCGCTACCTACATATCTTGTAATTTCACTACTCACTATAAAAATACCAGAACCAATCATACCTCCAGCTACAATCATCGTAGCATCTAGTGCACTCAATCTTGGTTTAAATTCTGTAGTTTCTGTTGACATATACTTTTTGTTGTATTAAAAAAAATCCTCCCCAATTCAAAGGGGAGGAAATTATTTGCAATTTAATTTTTTGGCTTGTACTCCGCATTCAGCCCTTTCACGATATCAGCTGTGATATCATAGGCCGTGTCTTTGTAATACATTAAATCTGGATTACTAGAGAAGATATAAGCAAACTCTTTATTCTTATTATAGCTTACTAAGAATGCTTCAATTTTTTGTTTTACTTCTTGTAAACGCTTGAAACTTTCTTCCTGCATTTCTGCTGCTAATTGTTGCTCTCTATTGGTATAGTTTTTTTCTAATTGTGCTAACTCTTGTTGTCTTGCGCCAATCTCTGCTTGAGATAAAAATTGACCATTCTTTTGTAACTCTTGGTATTTGATAGCGAATGCATTTTTAAGAGCGGTTAATTGTTTTGCATTTTCTACATCTTTTGCTTGTAAAGCAGCTTTAACGTCTTTAAAGAAGTTATAACTGTTTTGAATTGAGTCAATTTCAAAATAAGCTACTTTCACTCCACCAGCTGCCATTGCAGATGATTTAATGGGTGTAGAATTGCTGTTAAAATGCAACACAAATAATACAATTATGGCCAATGCCATCACTCCATTTACAATCCAAGAATTCGGTTTCATCAAGTTTTAATTTGAATTAAAAATACGCAAAAAACAGGTATATAAAAAAGTAAAAAGCAGGAAATATTACTACTTCCTGCTTTTTAACAATTTATAAAATTAGACGACTACTCTTCTTCGTCGAAGCTCATTGCTTCACGAGTAGTTGCCAATACTTCATATTCTTCCTTGCTACCTACGATCAATTTCTCGAACTCTTTTTGACCAGTACCAGCAGGGATTAAGTGACCAGTGATAACGTTCTCTTTCAAGCCCAACATCATATCTACCTTACCTTGAATTGCGGCTTGGCTTAATACTTTAGTTGTTTCTTGGAAAGAAGCAGCTGATATCCAGCTTTGAACGCCTAATGAAGCTTTAGTAATACCTAATAATACTGGACGAGCTGTAGCAGGTTTTGCATCACGCACTTCTACTACTTTCTTGTCAGCACGCTTTAAGATAGAATTTTCTTCTCTTAATTCACGTACAGTTACAATTTGTCCAGCTCTTAATTTAGTACTTTCACCAGCATCCACTACTACTTTCTTATCATAGATACGATCGTTCTCATCGATAAAGTCAAATCTATCTTCTAAATCTTCTTCTAAGAACTTAGTATCACCAGCATCCACAATCTCTACTTTCTTCATCATTTGACGCACAATTACTTCAATATGCTTGTCATTGATTTTTACACCTTGTAAACGGTAAACCTCTTGGATTTCATTTA
>CAZXWT010000100.1:0-4963 GCA_964644475.1 uncultured Sediminibacterium sp.
TCATCATTCAAATCCAAATCAACTGTTGAACTGATGTTTTTATCACCAAACAAAATCAAATCTAATTGCTCTTTAGATAAATCTTGAATGGCTTTATCCAAACTAATTTTATGTTTTCTAGCAAACTGTTTAATCTGTGTAAATACACTCGCTTCTCTTGCCTCTCCTAATGGATGTATTGCGCCTTCATTTATACTAAGCGATTTGTCTGGCAAGATTAAGTTTAAGTCAATAGCATACACATTGCCCAATCCTTTACAAGTTGGACATGCACCATAAGGTGAATTGAAAGAGAAACTATTAGGTGAAGGTTCTTCATAACTCAATCCAGTCTCTAAACACATTAATTGTTTTGAGTATTGAACCGTTTTTGTTTTCCCTTCTTCCACAATAAATAATAAACCATTACCCATTTTCAAACACTGCGCAACACTCTCTCCTAATCTTGTCTTCATGCTATCATTCACCGGCAATCTATCCACCACCACTTCAATATCGTGTATCTTATATCTATCCACTTGAAGCTTTGGCTTTAGCTCCACCATTTCACCATCGATCCTAGCTTTTACAAATCCCTTTTTTCTAATCTCTTCAAATAACTCTCTATAATGTCCTTTTCTACCTCTTACTACTGGAGCCAATAAATTAATTTTCTTATCCTTGAACTGAGTAAAAATATTTTGAATGATTTCTGCTTCAGAAAATTTTATCATTGGCTTGCCTGTATTATAACTATAGGCTCTTCCAATTCTTGCATACAGTAATCTTAAAAAGTCGTACAACTCTGTTACTGTTCCAACAGTTGATCTAGGATTTTTATTGGTGGTTTTTTGTTCAATGGCAATGACCGGAGACAGACCGGTAATTTGATCCACATCGGGTCTTTCCATTTGTCCCATGAATTGTCTTGCATAGGCACTAAAACTTTCCATATAGCGTCTTTGACCTTCATTATATAAAGTGTCAAATGCCAAAGAAGACTTCCCACTACCACTCACCCCAGTAAATACAACTAGTTCGTTTTTAGGTATAGATATATCAAAATTCTTTAAATTATGCTCTCTAGCACCTATTACTTTTATTTGTTCTTTGTGTTGGGTCATGGCTATTGGTAAAGTTATAACAACCATTTTAATTTTTAGTTGACTTAGCCGTAGAACATTCGTAATTTTGCAAGATATTTATCCTTCAATGAACCAAAACACAAACTCACCCTATTCAATAGCAAGAACCAGTGCATGGTTGATTGCCATTGTACTTTTGAGTGCAAGTGCTATCTGGGGAAAAATACCTGTTTTCCTATTCTTCAATCATAATTTTGGAAACATTGCTGATACCGTTTTATTAGGATGTACTTATTTGGCAGAAGGATGGGCTTGGATACCTTATCTAATTATTGTAGGTTGGTTTTTCAAAAAAGACATAGGCATCATTGTATACTGTTTTGCGATCTCTACTTTATTGACTCAAATACCCAAACAAGTTTTTTTTCCAACTATTACAAGACCCATTGCAAGTGGAATTGACCCAAATCAGATTCATACTGTAAAAGGAGTAGCAATGCATCAGCTAAACAGTTTTCCTTCTGGACACACTGCCACTGCTTTTACTATTTTTTTATTAACTGTTTTTTTATTTAAGAATAATAAATTGGTTTTAATCGGATTAATCTATGCCATGCTATGTGGCTATTCCAGAATTTACTTAGGCCAACATTTTCCAATGGATGTGGGCGGTGGAATTATAGTAGCAATAATAACTGTAGAGATTTCAAAAAAAATTAGAAAAAACGCACATGATATTAAAGAGAATTAGTTTATGCTTGATAGCAATGCAATTAATTGCAACAAGTTTTGCGCAGGATACAACACAGCAGATTATCAAAGGAAGAATGAATAGTGCTGCTCAAATGAAGAAGCCTTATGTTATTTTGATATCTATAGATGGTATGAGAACTGATTTCACTGAATTGCATCATGCCAACTTCTTACAAAAAGCTTCAAAAGAAGGTGTGCGAGCCAAATATATGTTACCTTCTTTTCCAAGCTTGACTTTCCCAAACCACTATGCCATTGCGACAGGGCAATATCCTTCTCATAATGGATTAGTGGATAATACTTATTTTGACAAAGCAACTGGTGCTCAGTATTCTATGTCCAATAAAAAATTGGTGGCAGATCCTAGATATTATGGAGGTACGCCAATTTGGGTTTTGGCAGAAAAACAACAAATGGTAAGTGCAAGTTATTTTTGGGTAGGATCAGAAGCTCCTGTTGAAGGCATTAACCCAACTTACTATTATAACTATAACGAGAAGACGAATATTGCAACAAGAATTCAGGCAGTAAAAGATTGGTTAAGTTTACCTGAAGAAAAAAGACCACACTTAATTACTTTCTATTTCCCTGAAGTAGATCATGATGCACATAGCTATGGTACTAAGGATGCGAAAGTGACCAAAGCAGTTCAGTTTGTTGATAGTGCGATCAATGCAATTCAAGAAAGCTTGAAAGAATTGAAACTTCCTATTAACTATATTGTTGTTTCTGATCATGGAATGACCGATGTAGATAATGTAAACACTATGGGACTTCCAAAACAAATAGACACAGCTTACTTTAGAGTGCCTTGGGGAGATGCTTTATTACATTTATATGCCAAAGACAGTACCAAAATAAATGCAACTGCTGAGGCATTAAAAAAAGATACCAGTTTTAATACCTATACATTAAACGAAACTCCTGCTTATTGGCATTATACTAAAAAAGATGATCGCTTTGATAGATTAGGTGATATCATTGTTACACCGAAATTACCTAAGGTGTTCAATCTAGGTAATAGAAAAACCACCCCTGGCAAACATGGATTTGATAATCATCATCCAGACATGAGAGCCACATTTATTGCTTGGGGACCAGCTTTTAAAAAAGGAGTAGTGATTGATGGATTCGAAAATGTTAATGTATATCCATTGGTAGCAAAAATTCTCGGCCTACAATTGGATGAAAAAAAGATTGATGGTAGATTAAAAGTTTTAGCTCCTATTTTAAAATAAAACTAGTTTTTAATACACCTTACAGAAGCTCCTCCAGCCAAAACAAATGCAGTGGACTCTGTAAAGTTGGCGTCTCCAGATCTTAAGTACCTAATATAATTTGTACTGCCAGCTGAAGTTGAAGTCCAAAAATATCCTTGCAAGTTTATATTGGATGATGAACCAGCATCTCCCATATAACCCCCTGGTAATCCTGTAAATCCTGAACTATTGGTAGCACCAGTATTGGGTGCAGCCCAATTTGTTGTTCCTGCTTCTTTTAATTTACCTCCTGCATTAGTTCCTAGATAAGTATTCAAAGTAGTGAACTCTGCCCTAGTGGGCACTCTAAAACCAATTGGACAAATATTTCTAGCATCATTGACTGCATAACCATTGTATAACTTACCATAAGTATTATCATTCGCTATATCATAATTATAATAACACCAAGAAGGTAGTACAACAGATCTTGAAAATGCTAAATTGGCTCTTTCTATAGCTGTTCCATCTTGATAGGTCTCTACATCTAAATTATACTTCATCCAAACCTGTGTGCCAATGGTAACTGTTTCCACTTCTTGATTCACTAAAAAACCTTGAGGCACCACTTGCGAATAAATTTGATTTGTCAAAAATAAAATGGCAAATAATAGAATATACTTTTTGATCATCTAAAAGTTTTTTACAATAGTTGCATAAAAATTGGTTCCATCATATACCAAAGTAACAATATCTAATTTTGAAGCGGTAGTCGTTAAAACAGGAACAATCCCTCCTGCCCATTTCCAAGAAACAGGGAAACTGACTGTTCTTGAACCTGTTGCATCCTGCACAAATTTTACTAAGTAAGTTCCCACTGCAGGATTACTAGTAGTCAATGTAGTAATGTTAGCACCTAGATTAATCGTAAATACATTACCAGTACTTAAATCAATATTAGTAGTAGCTGAAGCAGTTGTAGCAGTAGGCATAGTTAACTTAAAACGCTTTGCTAAAAGATCTCCAGTAACATTAATGGAACTTGCAGTGGCCGCTCCTAAATTTGGAGTGATTAAAGTGGGAGTATTTTCTTTTACAACTAATCCTGTACCCGTTGTTCCAATAGTACTTAAAGCACCTGCTGCAGAGTTCGCCACTATCCCACTCACATTCAATCCAGTTAAATTCAGTCCTGTAAAACTAGGAGAACTAGTCGTAGCAACTGCTTGACCAATATTTATAGTATTGCCACCAGTTATATTCACTCCAGTGCCTGCCACCATTGTAGCTTGTTTATTATTAAAATTTTGCCAATCTGAAGAAGATAATGCACCTGTATTACTACTAGTAGCTGTTTGAATAGAAATAGTATTGGATGTTCTACTCAATGGTGCTGTAAAACTTAATGGAGCTTCGAAATCAGTTCCTGAAATTGCTTCAGAAACCGTACCAGAGCCATTGGCTTTTAAAATGCCATTATTGGTTCCAGCACCACCATAACTTGCTCCAATAACAGATCCATTCCATGTTCCTGTAGTAATAGTACCCAATGTGGTTAAAGATGTAGTACCTGCAATTGGCGAAGCACCAATAGTATTATAAGATATTGTTTTTGCACTTGACCCATTAAAACTTGCAGAAGACGCGGCTCCAGTTCCTGAATTATTAAATGTAATAGCATTGGTTGTATTTGCAGCAATGGTAATATCCGCACTTCCATTAAATCCCACTCCATTAATCGATCTTGTCGTTTCTAAAATAGTTGCAGACGCAGCATTACCAGTGGTGTTTTGGTTAAGTGTGGGAATATCAGCAGCCACCAAAGTTCTGAAACTTGGAGCACCATTGATACCATTAGGAGCTGCATAAATAGTATTGGCTGATTGTACTCCTATGGCATTCATTTTATTATTGAAAGTATTCCAATCTGTAGAACTTAAATATCCA
>CAZXWT010000101.1:0-4883 GCA_964644475.1 uncultured Sediminibacterium sp.
TTTTTGCCTTGGTGATATCGGGTTGTCTTTGCTTAGGATCGTCCACAGGTAAATCTTTGTAAACGATTTTTACTTTCGAGCCAGTTAGTTTCAAGACCTCTTCTGCAAAATCTTTTAAACTAATCTCGTTTGGATTACCAATATTCACCGGTTGACTATAATCACTTAATAGTAATCTATAAATACCTTCTACTAAATCATCCACATAACAAAAGCTTCTGGTTTGTGAACCATCACCAAACACGGTTAGGTCTTCTCCTCTCAATGCCTGACCAATAAATGCAGGAAGTGCTCTTCCATCATTCAGTCGCATTCTCGGACCATAGGTATTGAAGATTCTGATAATTCTGGTTTCTACATTATGAAAAGTATGGTAGGCCATGGTAATGGATTCCATATAACGCTTCGCTTCATCATACACTCCTCTTGGACCCACCGGATTCACATTACCCCAATACTCTTCTGTCTGTGGATGTACTAATGGATCTCCGTATACTTCACTGGTACTGGCTACTAGTATTCTTGCACCCTTTGCTTTGGCTAGGCCCAAACAATTATGTGTACCCAATGCACCTACTTTTAAAGTCTGTATAGGAATCTTTAAATAATCTATTGGACTTGCAGGAGAGGCAAAATGTAAGATATAATCCAAGCTTCCTTCTAGGTCGATGTATTTTGTCACATCGTGATGGATAAACTCAAAATTAGGATTGGATCTTAGGTGTTCGATATTCATTAAATCACCTGTGATCAAATTATCCATCGCCATTACATAATAGCCTTCTTTTATAAAGCGATCACATAAATGCGATCCCAAAAATCCAGCTGCTCCTGTAATTAATATTCTTTTTTGACTCATGTTATACATCTTGTCTTCCGATACTTTCATAATGATACCCTAGTTCTTTCATCTTCTGTACATCGAATAAGTTTCTGCCATCAAAGATGATTTTGTTGTTAGCTAAGGCTTGTTCCATACGCTCAAAATCGGGGGTTCTAAACTCACTCCACTCTGTAGCAATAATCAAAGCGTCTGCTTTTTCTAAAGCTTGGTATTGATTGCTTGCGTATTTTATTTTGTCGCCTATCTGTGCTTTTACATTCGGCATCGCTTCTGGGTCATAGGCAGTAATTGTAGCGCCTGCTTTGGTTAAAGCATCAATGATACTTAATGCTGGTGCCTCTCTAATATCGTCCGTATTAGGTTTAAACGCTAATCCCCATAATGCAAAATGCTTGCCTTGTAAATTGTTCTTATAGTATCTACTAATCTTTTGTACTAAATGTAATTTTTGAAGCGCATTCACTTTCTCCACTGCTTTTAAAATCTCAAAATCATAGTCCACTTCGCTAGAGGATTGCACTAGTGCTTGCACGTCTTTAGGGAAACAAGATCCTCCGTATCCAATACCCGGGAATAAGAAACGCTTGCCGATTCTGTCATCAGACCCTATCCCTCTTCTTACCATATCCACATCCGCTCCCATTCTTTCACATAACTGAGCAATCTCGTTCATGAAAGAGATCTTAGTTGCAAGGAATGAATTCGCAGCATATTTAGTTAACTCCGAACTACGCTCATCCATAAAGATCACTGGATTACCCTGTCTCACAAATGGGGCGTATAAATCGCTCATTAATTTTTTGGCTCTATCAGATCTGGTGCCCACCACTACTCTGTCTGGTTTCATAAAATCATCCACTGCCACACCCTCTCTTAAAAACTCTGGATTACTCACAACATCAAACTCCCCTTTATAATTTTTAGCAATCGCAGCACTTACTTTATCTGCAGTACCCACTGGCACAGTGCTCTTATTCACGATTACTTTATATCCTTTTAATATCTTTCCTAAATGATCCGCAACTCCCAAAACATATTTTAAATCCGCACTACCATCCGCACCTGGAGGTGTGGGTAATGCTAAAAAGATAATCTCTGCATCTTCTATTGCCTCTTCTAATTTTGTCGTGAATCTTAAACGACTCTCTTTGATATTTCTTAAAAAAATCTTCTCTAAACCTGGCTCGTAAATAGTGATATGACCTCCACTTAATTTATCTACTTTAGCTTGGTCAATATCTACACAGATTACTTTATTACCTGTCTCTGCAAAACAAGTACCTGTTACCAATCCTACATATCCTGTGCCTACTACTGCTATTTTCATTTTTTAATAATTTAAAAGATTAAGCTTTAAAAAATGATTGTACCCCATTAACAATATAATCTAATTGTTCTTGATCCATTTCTGTATGAATAGGTAAAGAACAAACACATGGCGTTAATGCATCCGTTACAGGCAAATGCCAAGCATCTTTATTTACCGCACCAAACATCTTTTGCAAATGCCCTGGTACTGGATAATAAATCATACAAGGAATTTCTTTTGCACTTAAATGTGCAATGAATTTTTCTCTATACACATTTTTTAACTGCATGGTATACTGATGAAAAACATGTGTTGTATATTTTGCAGTCGCAGGTGTAATAATTTCAGCAATGCCTTCAAATGCTTTAGAATAAAAAGCAGCCACTTTTTGTCTTGCAGCATTGTACTCATCTAAATGCTTCAATTTAATATTTAAGATAGCTGCTTGCATTGAATCCAATCTTGAATTACATCCTACCACATCGTGATAATATCTTTCCGATTGACCATGATTTGCAATCATTGCCATTTTAGTAGCCAATGCATCATCATTGGTAAATAATGCGCCACCATCTCCAAAAGCACCTAAGTTTTTACTTGGGTAAAAAGAGGTTGCGCCAATATGACCCATGGTACCTGTTTTCTTTTTAGTTCCATCAGAAAAAGTATAATCACAACCAATAGCTTGCGCATTATCTTCAATAACGAAAATATTATGCGCTTTTGCAATGGCTAAAATTTCTTCCATTGGAGCAGCTTGTCCATATAAATGTACAGGAACAATTGCTTTTGTTTTTGGAGTGATTGCTTTTTTCAAACTCTCTATATCCATGCAATAAGTTACTGGATCCACATCTACAAAGACAGGCTTTAAATTTAATAAAGCAACTACTTCAGTTGTAGCGATATAAGTAAAGGATGGAGTAATTACTTCGTCACCTGGTTGTAAACCTAATGCCATCATGGCTATTTGCAATGCATCAGTACCATTGGCACAAGGGATAACATGTTTTGCGCCTAAATAAGTAGCTAAATTTTGTGAAAAATCTTTAACCGCTTTCCCGTTAATATATGCAGCTGAATCCAATACTTCATGTATCGCAGCATCTACCTCATTTTTAATAGCTAAATACTGAGTTTTAGTATCTACCATTTGAATTTTTCGCATCCATTAAAATTTGGTCAAAATTACAATAAAAACCCTAAATTGCCCCGTATGGTATTGTACAAACTATTCCTGTTTTTATATCCTAAAATGGCTGGCTTATTGGCCCTTTTTAACGAAAAGGCCAATCAATGGTGCATTGGACAAAAACAAGTTTGGGAGGAAGTAGATAAAGCCAAGCAAAAAATCAATGGAAAAGTGATTTGGATACATGCAGCATCATATGGAGAATTTGAACAAGGTTTGCCCATTATAAATGCTATTAGAGCTCAATACCCTTCTTATAAAATATGGCTTACCTTTTTCTCTCCTTCTGGTTATTTACATCGAAAAAATGATCCAGCAGTAGATGTGGTTACTTATTTGCCATTGGATGGTTCTGCATCCTCACTAAAATTCATCGAAGCAGTTAATCCATCTTTAATTGTATTTATTAAATATGAATTTTGGCATTACTATTTAGAAGTGGCTCAACAAAAAAACATTCCCACTCTATTAGTTGCAGCTATTTTTAGAAAGGATCAAATATTTTTCAAATGGTATGGCGGATTATATAGAAAGATCTTACAGTTATTTAGTTTTATTTTGGTACAAGATACAGCATCTGCAAAACTGATTGAGCCATTGTATCCAAAGAACCAAATTTTTACAACCGGAGATACAAGATTTGATAGAGTTATAGATACTGTTCAACATAAACAAAGTTTTGAATGGATCAATTATTTATCATCTGATCCAATTATCATTACAGGAAGTACTTGGGATTCAGATCATCAATTAATTGCAAAAGTGATTGAACCACTCAAATGCAATTGGATCATTGTACCCCATCATGTGGATGCAAAATCTATTGAAGCTGCAAAGAAAATTCATCCTAATGCAATTACACTAACAGACTGGCAGCATTCGATTGCAAAAGAACCCATTCAACGAGCAGTCCCTATTATTTTAATTGTGGATTGTATTGGAGTGCTAAGAAATCTGTATCAATATGCCACAATCTCTTATACAGGTGGTGGGTTTACTAAAGATGGCATTCATAATGTTTTAGAACCTGCAGCATTTGGCGTACCAGTCATTTGGGGACCCAATGATGAGAAATATAGAGAAGCAATTGGATTAAGAAAAGCTGGCGGTGGCATCCAAATTAAAGACGCAGTAACATTTAAAAATAGTATTGATGCTTTATTAGCAAATAATTCATCGAGAAAAGACATGGGTGAGAAAGCCGCTAATTATGTAAAAGAAAATGCTGGGGCAACAAATGCCACACTTGCAATTATTCAAGAAAAACGTCTTTTAACCAATTGATCAAAAGCTATTACTACTGCCGATTCTTCCTCCCATTGATATTTATTTCTTAAATTTTGCTTGATCCAAAACTGCGCTTCCGCAAAGTTCTTAAACGCATTGATTGTTTTAATACTTGATTCAAAAACTACCTCTTCTTTATTAAATAAGGTTTCCATAAACTGAAACTTATCATTTATACCAATAGCCGCTCTTAAATCTTTAATTGGTTCTAAAGCAATTTTATCAGCTACTTCTTTCTTTATTACAATTGG
>CAZXWT010000102.1:0-4865 GCA_964644475.1 uncultured Sediminibacterium sp.
CACCAAGGCAGGTTCACCCCATCAGCCATTCAAAAAGCTTGTAGGTTTCAGGGGGTGCAACAATTATTAATCAATGATGCTTTTGCTAATTTAATTGAAAGAAATACCAATGAATTTGAGAGAACTTCTAATAAATTGTATTTTATCCTAACTGGGCTTTATGATGACATCATCGATCAAAAAATACTTTCTACTGAAGAACTAGATGAATTATTTTCCAATCCTTTAAATAATAGCTCTACCCTTTTTGAAGTGAAGGCATTAGTAGATGTACATTTACAATTATTAAAAAGAACAAAGTTTCCAGATCAGTATAAGAGTACATTAGCTAAAATACATCAAGCACAAAAAGATTCTATACAACAATTCAATAGCCAAATCGACTCGACCAAAATACTAGATATCACTTTAAGAAAAGGCGGGTACAGTTTACTCATGTGCAGACATTATATTGATTTGCCAAACGCTGAACAAATGGATCAATGCTGGTATCAATTAGGCGGTATCATTCAATTTACCAATGATTTATATGATATCTATAAAGATCTGCAAGAAGGTATATTTACTTATCCCAATACATCTTCAAATTTTAATGATTTAAGAGATTGTTTTGAACAACTTACAAATGACTGGAAAAAAACTATCGATACCCTTCCTTTTTCAAAGTCTCAAAAAGACAAACTTTTAATACAATTGAGTATCATACCAGCTTTTGGGTATATCGCTTTGGAAAATTTATCCAAATTGCAAGACAACCATGGTAACCTGCCAAAATTGAGTGAAGTTGAAAGGAAAGACTTAATTATCGACATGGAAAAAACGACAAATCGTTTTAAACTAATTCGTCACGCTTATCATATTGCAAAATCTAACTAAGATGAATGTACAAATTGACCCTAGTTGGAAGGAAGCACTGGCCCCACTATTTGACAAACCCTATTTTGGTCAAATAGTCGCTCATTTAAAAACAGAGAAGGCCTTAAATAAAATTATATACCCAAAAGGATCTTTAATTTTCAATGCATTCGAACAAACTAAATGTGAAGATGTAAAAGTGGTTATTTTAGGTCAAGACCCCTATCACAATCCAGGTCAAGCTATGGGTTTAAGTTTTTCTGTTCCAGATGGTGTAAAGATTCCACCATCATTAGTCAATATTTACAAAGAACTGAAAGCAGATATAGGCATGGCCATTCCAACTACTGGAAATTTAACCCCATGGGCCAATCAAGGTGTTTTGTTATTGAATGCTGTATTGACGGTAAGAGAAAATGAACCTGCTAGTCATTCTAAAATTGGTTGGATGAATTTTACTGATGATGTCATTAAATATTTATCTGATCAACATAGTAGATTGGTATTTATTTTATGGGGTAATTTTGCTATTCAAAAACAGGTATTAATAGATGCTACCAAACACAAAATTTTAAAAGCAGCACACCCTTCACCTCTTAGCGCCTATAATGGATTCTTCGGCTGTAAACATTTTAGTGCTACAAACGAATATTTAATAGCACATAACAAAGAACCCATAAACTGGGCACTTTAATGCTTTATTGTATCTTTGTATGATGAAATTATTGAAAAACATAGTTGCGAGAGTATTAGCCATTTGGACATTACTTGTTTTTGCTAGCACCATGTTTATTTTTATTTGGTTTTACTTAATTTGTTATTTACTACCTGAGCCTCAAAAAACAAGATGGCATAGACAGGTTTCCAAACTTTGGATGGGAATGTATTTATTTTTATCTGGATGTAGATTCAAGGTTACAGGTAAAGAAATTTTCAATGAGCTTCCCAATGCGGTGATTGTATGTAATCACAATAGCTTAATCGATATTCCAGTAAGTTTCCCTTTC
The DNA here is from genome assembly GCA_964644475.1 of uncultured Sediminibacterium sp. Taxonomy (GTDB): domain Bacteria; phylum Bacteroidota; class Bacteroidia; order Chitinophagales; family Chitinophagaceae; genus Sediminibacterium. The sequence goes on from CAZXWT010000102.1 coordinate 1,863, forward strand.
TTACCAAGAGCCAATAAAACCATCGCTAAAAAATCTTTTTCTAAAATTCCTATTTTTGGATTAATCTATACTTTCGGAACCGTTTTAGTGGATAGAAAAGATGAAAAAAGTAGAAGGCAAAGTATTGATGATATGAAGGAGGTTTTATCTACAGGATTAGATATGCTTATTTATCCAGAAGGAACTAGAAATAGAACAAATGAACCTTTGAAATCTTTCCATAATGGTGCATTTAAATTAGCTATTGATACCAACAAACCAATTGTACCAGTGGTTTTATTAAATACAAAGAAGATATTACCTGCAAGTCCTGTGATGTATTTTACACCTGGTAAAATACAAATGGATATATTACCAGCCATTTATCCAGATGGTCATACTATTGAAAGTTTGAAGAATGAGGTTTTTGTTATAATGTCCGAACACTATAAGGCTAATATGTAGCCGATGAGAAGGTTCTACTTCTATTGATTCTAAGATCCCTTAAAATACCTGATTTAGGATTGACTGTAATACTAAATGATCTATAAATACCAATTGGTGTAACATTAATAGCCAATTGCCAGCAATGCATTTCTCTAGTAATAAACATACTTAATTGTTGGATATTGGCTTTAGCCACATCTATGTATCCAGTTCCTCCAATTTTCCATTTAGGTGTTAAACTAAAATCACCATTAAAATTTAAAGTAGAAAATGTCTGTGTCTTAAAGCCAGAATAATCGGGCTTCATCATTCTATTGAATTGTAAAGAATAAGAAACTGTCAATGTCCAAGGAATATCAAAATCGGTAAATTCAGATGGATTTGCTTTTACATATTGCAATTGTCTTTGCTGTTCATCTGGTGTCATAAATGGATCAATGGGTATAGACTTCTCTTTGCTAGCTGCTGTACCCTCTTTCTTTTCCTTACTCTTAAAAGAAGTAGACAATGAAATACCACCATTGGTAATATGGCCAAATTTCATCTTATTAAAATCTATATCGTACCTATTGACTCTATATCCTTTGCTATCTGTAGCATAAGGATCCAAAGAAAAAGTAGAGCTAATATTCAATTTATTAAACAATGTAGTTCTTGCATAGAAATTAAAATTACCTAACGCGAAGCTATCAGCTAATAAATTATAACTAGAGTTGAAGCCAAAACCCTCAATCAATTTTACTTTCTTAAAAGCATCTGCACTGGTATCAGATTTGTCTTTAACTTTCATCTCTAATAAGTTATCAATACCAAATCCCATTCCACCAAAAGCACCTTCAGAATAAGCAGATCCCATTGCTCCTCCATCAAATTTTGAAAAACGATACCTTCTGCCAGTTGTATCAATTTGAGTTGTATAATGATAACTTGAAGCTAAATCCGGTGTGTAATTCATAGACACACTCGGACGAATCTCGTGTCTGATTGCTTTTATATTGCTATTCTTGAATTTATAGGTACCGAAAATTCTGGAAGCTGTTCCAATACCAAAATTCACTCTCGGAGCCCTATAAAAACCTCGATTAATCAAAGTGTCCACTTTACGTTTTAGTGGATTCCAAGATTTAATAATTTCTTGTCCAAACCATTTTTCTTCAAATGAAACACCTGGAGTAATAGTGATTGGCCCAAGAGAAGGCAATGATACATTGATAGGAATGGTATGTGTTGCACCCCATTGTAATGTGTCTAATAATTTTTGCATATTAAATGCAGAATCATAAAATGACAATTGGTTTTGAAAGCTACCATTGTAGCCGATTCCAATTTTTTCATACCATTTTCCTGAACCTATTTGATCTTTACTTTGAAAAGGATAAATTGTCAATGCATTGAAATTGATATTAGGTAACTGTAAGTTTACTAATCCTAAATTATTATTCTGGCTATGGTTTAAGTTAACAGATAAATTATATTTATTGTTCCATGACTTATTATAACTAATAGATGAACTAATTTGGTTTTGGAAATTCTGATATGGATTGTTCAATAAATTTCTATTATACTTAGTACTACCAAAATTAACATTCGCTGAAAAAGTAGTTCCAGGTCTAGCTCTAGCGTCCATTGAATGTGACCAATTGATCATATAAGTTCTTCCGCCAGTAAATTCTTCGGCAATAGAGGTATTTCTGTTTAAAGCCCTTGTATTTTGTAAAGACAAATTAAAATTGCCCAAGTATTTATATCTTAGAATATACTTGCTATTTAAATTCACATTCCAACCTCCATAAGAATAAATATTTCCTCTAAGAGTAGCATCTACATGCTCGTTAATCACTTTATAATATCCTAAACCTTCAAAACCTAAACCAAAATCTTCACTACTTGAAAATGCGGGTGCCATCATTCCAGAATGCCTTCCCTTTGTTAATGGGAAAATACCAAAAGGGATGCCAATTGGAAAAGGTACTCCTTCAAATTCAGGAAAAGTGGGGCCAGACACCCCTATCTTATCCGTTACAATTTTCATCTTATTGGTTCTAAAAGCGAAATGAGGTTCATCTAAATTACAGGTAGTAAATCTTGCTCTCCATGCAAAGGCTTCCTCCTTATTCACTTTCTTCATGGCATTGGCATTAATATAAATCTCGCCTTGTTGAAAATTGGTATTCTTGGTCAAGCCCTTACCCGTTTTCATATTAAAGTAAATAGAGTCGTTATAACTGACAATATCTGCTTCTGTAAACTTCGGATTACTCAGTGGATTACCTGAAGTATCTTTAGTTCCATAGGCCTTGATGTTTTGACTTTGCTGATCATATACAATATTGGCTGCTTCTAATTGTGAACTCTTATAAACCGTTTTTGCTTTTCCAAAGAGATAAAAAACCTTGGTTTTTAAATCCATCACCCCCGAATCTGAAGCGTTGTAACTTACTGGAGCATCCATTGTGTCCTTAGAAATACGTAGAGTGGTATCTTTTTTTAGGATTAAACTATCTTTTGAACTGGATAGAGGCTTATTTTGTGCAACTGACTGTAAAGCAATACATAAACAGATTGTTAAAAGCATCA
>CAZXWT010000103.1:0-4839 GCA_964644475.1 uncultured Sediminibacterium sp.
CCAATAAAGGCTTTGCCCAATTGGGTTCTGAACTTAAATTATACATGGCGTAATTACCTGTCATCAATGTTAAAGTTGATCTAAGTCGTTGCGATTGATAATTTGCTTTTACGAAAGCTAAATTGATATTGGGCTGATTATGTTTTTTATAATTGTAGTTGAAATCGAGCTTTTCATGAGTGAAAGGCTTAGCAAAGTCATAACTATAATAAGATTCAAGGTAAGCGCTAAATTTTAATAACCCTAAAGAATCCTTTTGCGCAAAGCAATCAAATGAAATCAAAACAAAAATACAAAGAGTAGTATTTCGCATCATTGAAAGTACTATGAATGTTTTATCCTTTCTAAATTTAATTTACTATAAGGAGAAACAATCATTGGATACTCCTCAATAACTATATCACTTTTTTCTAAACCAAAAGCTTTGGCATCGCTTTGTCCTAATTGTTTTAGTTTAAAATATCCCTGTAACAATAAGCCATCTTTAATAGTAAACTCGTTTTCTATAGACAAAAACTTTTCGATAACCACAAATTTAAAATCTGGCTCATCATTGTATTTAGTACTTCCATCGGGTCTTATATGTAAGTTTAATTCTTGATTGGCTACTAACTCCTGAACGATTTTTTTAAAATATATTTCAGTTTTAGGTTGAATTCTGAATCCAATATTAATATTTATTTTAATTACCTTATCATCAACTAGTTCTGAAACATCGTAGTTCATAGTAAATGGCTCTTCAGTTCTATTAATATGAACAAACCAATAAACATCAGCTCTTTTTGGTTTTTTTGCAAATATTGATTTGATGATTTTTTCCTCAATTTGATTACGGCTGTTTGCTTTTGTAAGATAAATTAAGTGCGTTGAGAATTTTGGTATTTCATCATCTTGACTTAATTCAATCAACTGTGAAACATATTTTCCAATGTCTACAAATTTTACAAATCTATTTTGAATTTTTCTTGCATAATACCAAACATACATGGTCAAGAAAATGAATAGTTCAAAAAATAGAAACATCCACCTTTCTTTAATTTTGGCAACATTGGCAATGAAAAACGATATTTCTACAATAGCGAATAAACCAATAATTAGCGTCACATAAATTTGATCCCACTTTAGTCTGAATTTTAAATAATAGTTTAAAAGGATAGTGGTCATCATCATTGCAACTGTAATAGAGAAACCATATGCAGCTTGCATTGCTGTGGATGTTTTAAAATAAAACATCATTAACACACACCCAAACCATAAAATAGTATTCACACTTGGAATATATATTTGACCTTTGATATCAGATGGTTGTCTAACTGTAACTCTTGGCCAAAAATTTAAGTTCATAGCTTCACTAACCAAAGTAAATGACCCACTTATCAGCGCCTGTGATGCAATAATAGTAGCTGCTGTTGCAATAATAATACTAGGTAATAAAAACCAATGGGGAACCATTTCAAAAAAAGGATTGAGTCCATGTAAATGAGCGTTATTTATATCCGTGTTTTTATATTGCATTATCCATGCTGCTTGACCTATATAATTAAGGGTCAAACTAATCTTTACAAAAACCCATGTTATTCTAATATTTTTTACTCCACAGTGCCCAAGATCACTATACAAAGCTTCAGCACCTGTGGTTGCTAAAAATACAGCTCCCAATAGCCAAAAACCTTTTGGATACTTAACTAATAATTCATAGCCATAATATGGATTCAAAATTCTAAGAATACTCGGATCTTTTAAAACATAGGATATCCCTAGAACAAGAATCATGGTAAACCAAACAGCCATCACTGGACCAAAGGCCTTCCCCATATTATGGGTGCCAAATCGTTGAAAGAAAAACAATGCAGATATAATTGCAATTGTAATACCCACAGTTAAAGTATTACCGGGTACAATAATTTTTTCAAGTCCATTTACTGTACTTAAACCCTCAATTGCAGATGAAACAGATATGGGTGGAGTAATGATTCCATCAGCTAATAATGTTGTTGCACCCAATATGGTTATGATTGCTAAACTTTTACTGTATCTTTTCACTAAAGCAAATAAGGAAAAAACACCTCCTTCACCATGGTTATCTGCCCTTAAAGTAAGCCAAACATATTTGATTGTTGTTTGAAAAAAGAGCGTCCAAAATATTAAACAAACGCCACCGAAAACTAAAACTTCATCGATTTTTCTCTCCCCAACAATTGCACTTAAAACATACAAAGGGCTGGTACCAATATCTCCATATATAATTCCTAAAGCTACTAGCAATGTAGCGACTGTTACTTTATTTGAAATTGACTTATTGTCCATCTATCTGAATTTAGATAGCAAAAATGTGTTAAATTTTAAGTGTATTTTGTAAATAAAGAAACTACGATATAAATAAAATATAAAGAAGCTAGTTAAACCTATATCCTACTCCACTTTCAGTAATGATATGTTGAGGTTTATTTGGATTTAGTTCAATCTTTTTTCTTAATGTTCCTACAAATACCCTTAAATATTGGGTATCGTTTTGATTGCCTAGTCCCCAAATTTCTTTTAAAATATATTGATGTGTTAAGACCCTACCTTCATTTTGAGCAAATAATACTAATAATTTGTATTCAGTAGAGGTAAGCTTTATTATTTCATTATTATTCTTAACTATTCTTCCAATTAAATCAATTTGGATATTATCGAAAGTCAATACTGTATGCTGATCAACAGATTTATTTCTGTTTAAACAAGATCTGATTCTTGCTAATAATTCATTAGTTCTAAATGGCTTTGTAACATAATCACTAGCGCCATTATCTAATGCATACACAATACTTTCCTCATCATCCATCACAGATAAAATGATGATAGAATGATTAAACCAAGTTCTTAATTCCTTTAGCACTTCAAGACCATTCTTATCTGGCAATCCTATATCTAACAATATTAAATCAGGTGGGTGATTTGCTGCTAATTTAATCCCAATAGAGGCATCGCTAGCTTGTATAACTTTATAACCATTACTTTCCAAATTGATTTCAAGTAATTTTCTAATCTGAGGTTCATCATCAATAATTAATATCTCTTCTTTAATCATTTTTAATTTTATTTAAATAAGAAGTCTCAACAGGTAGCTTTATTACAAATTCGGATCCATGACCTTCTTCTGAAATAAGTTGAATTGAACCTTTATGTGCTTCAATAAAACCCTTCACAATAGATAAACCTAAACCAGAGCCACCTGTCTTATGTATTGGCAATCTATAAAACATATCGAAAACCCTAGATTGTTCATTTACTGGAATTCCTTGTCCATCATCTTTTACACTAATTACACAATCTTCACGATTCATATAAATTTTTATATCAATAATGGTCCCAATAGGTGTATACTGTATTGCATTATGTACAAGATTGAATAATGCATGTTGAATCAACAAGCTGTCAATCTTAACTAAAGGCATTTGATCATTTTGATGATAAATTATTTTGTGTCCTTTTAAATCGTCTTCTAATTTATTAATAACAATATTTACAAGATCATTTAAATCGCACCAATCATAATTTAGTTTTAAAACACCTGACTCCAATCTGCTAATACTTAATAAATTCTCTACTTCTTTATTAAGTCTCAAGCCAGCAATTCCAATTTGAGCAATTAATTCCTTAGTATTATCTTCTCCTATACTTGGATTATTTTTTAAAGTATCTACTGCACCTACAATTGTAGCAATTGGTGTTTTTAGTTCATGAGATAATGAATTCAAAAGTGTATTATATAATTTGATCGTATTTTCTTTTTCTTCCTTATCTCTAACTTTTTTTTCTGTTTCTCTTATTTTATAAGTAAGTGTTGCATTCACTAATGCAACTACAAAATACATTAAAAAAAGAAACGCATCCGCAGATTTCGCTATATGAAATGTATAGATTGGCGGAATAAAAAAGAAATTCCAAATTAAAGCACTAGATAAAGCCGCCAAAAGAACAGGTATAATATCAAATAACATTGCCAAAATAGAAACTGCCAATAATAAAACCAAGGCAGTCACTTGGTAACCTATAAGATTTACTGTATAAAAACAAAAAAGTGATATTGTCAATATACTTACAAGACTTATTATTGATTGTGTCTTTTTTGATGTTGTATGTAAGCCTAGAATTTTCAAAGACATAAGTATATCTCAAATGTAAATTTAATTATATAAAGATTTTATATAAAATATCGATATGCATGAAAATATTTAAAACAAGCTGAAATCAATAACCGGAGCTGTTAATGATTTTGCGATATTGAATTGACTATCAATGATTGTATTTGGAAAGAAGAATCCACAATTTTTCAGATAAAAAACATTTCCTTTTACTCCACCTGCATAATCCAATCTGAAACGCTTTCTTGCAGTTTGATCCGCAGTAAATTTTGCAGAAGATATCGCAGTCCAAATTCCACTTGTATCTCTGACCCATTGATTTCCATAAATGGCCATTCTAGTTTGATTTCCTGTTTCTGGAATAAAGTTTTCCAAAAAGGAGTGTAAATTTTTAAGATAGGTGTTGGTCTTAGGCCTTTTGAAACTAGCAATGAGCATCCATTTGTTTTCTTCCGGTGCAAAGAAATAAGCAGTATAGATAGTTGAATTATCTGACTGTGGCTGTCCGCGTAACAAGAATTTATATGTCACTCCAGCTTTCCAAGGATACACAAGATAACTCTGTCCTCCAGCACCTTCATTACCAAACTCACCTGCATGAACATTGTTCCCTTTTTTAAGCATGGTAATTTTATATTCTGTTGGAATACTTGCAGGGTTATCTGTTTTATAAGGACTCCAAACAGAAAAAAGAATTCTTCTCTCTGTT
>CAZXWT010000104.1:0-1327 GCA_964644475.1 uncultured Sediminibacterium sp.
CTTCTACTGTTTTAGTAGGAGCCATTTCTGTACCATCTATAATATCAAATAGTGTACTCAGTTTTCGATCAATTTGCGGATATTTATTGATGGTTTGTTTTCTTGCATCATAACATGCTTTCGATAAATCATGTTGTCTTTGTAAGTCGACAAGACTTGTTTTAACCCTTGGATCCATCTTAACTTCTAATACTTGTTCGATTACTTTACTGCCAATAGTCAATCTAACTGTATATGTTCCTGGCATTACCCATGGAGCATTGGCATCTGGTGCTGTATTGTTTTTAACGGCAGTCATTGGATAGGACACAGGAATATTTAAGGGAGCATATTTCATATCCCAAAGTAATCTATGCATTCCAGCTTTATTAGATAAAATGCTTTGTGGCCTTATCCAATATAGAGGAATGTTTAGATCAGGAATATTATATAATGTATCATTACTTTTAAATGATCTAACCAATTCTTTGTGTTGATTTAGTATATCTATTTGTACCACTTCGTTTGAAGTATTCGGTAGATAGTACTCAATCATTGCACCGTCTGGAGGATTTTCGCCAGCTGGTTCTTCTGGAGGTAATGGTGTATCTGTATTCATATTCCATCTAACTCTTGTTGCTACTGCTGGTTTAAATAATGTCACTTGGTTTTTAGTTGCAGCATTAACTTGACGCAGAGAACTGATATTATCTAAAATCCAAAAGCTTCTACCATGAGTGCCAATCACCAAATCATCGTCTTTTACTACTAAGTCTCTAATACTTGTCGATGGCATATTCAATTGTAATGATTGCCAATGTTCTCCTGCGTCAAAAGAAACGTACACTGCATTTTCTGATCCTGCAAATAATAAGCCTTTTCTTACAGCATCTTCTCTAACTGCATTGATAGGTTCGTTGGGTAGGCCTGTTACAATTTTTTTCCAAGTAGCACCACCGTCCGTAGTCTTGTAGATATATGGAGCTTGATCATCACATCTTATTCTGTTCACTGCAACATAAGCAGTGTTATCATCATATCTACTTGCATCAATTAAAGATATTTTACTCCAAGAGCTAATTTCAGCTGGCGTTATATTTTTCCAAGTCTTTCCACCATCTCTAGTGATATGAATTAATCCATCATCTGTACCTGCCCATAATGTATTGATGTTTTTATAAGAAGGTGCTAATGTATATACCACACCTCTTCTTTTCATCTTCAACATATCTTCATTCTTATAAATCCCAACACTTGCAGGAATGTCCCAGCTTTCTCTAGACAAGTCTGGGCTAATAGTTTCCCAGCTATCACCACCATTGGTGGTTTTGAAAATAATATTTCCAGA
>CAZXWT010000104.1:1427-4787 GCA_964644475.1 uncultured Sediminibacterium sp.
CCATCATTTGATCTTGAAGCAATTCCTACTGATCCGCTTTCTTGTTGACCACCATAAACATTATATGGGAATGCATTATCTGTGCTTACATGATAAAATTGTGCAGTTGCTTGATTGTACCAACTTGAAAAAGTTTCTCCACCATTCACGGTAATGGTTCCTCCTTGATCTAAACCAACTGCAATGATTTTTGGATTGGTTGGATTAATCCAAAATCTATGGTAATCATCACCACCAGGGGCACCTTTTAATCCTATCCAATTTTTTCCACCATCTACCGACTTCCACATTACAACGTTCGCAGAATATACTATGTCTTCGTTGGTAGGATCGGTTTTAACTTCTGCAAAATCACTACCTCTTCCCCAGAATCTTGGATCAGCAGTTAACATATACCAAGACTCACCACCATCATCACTTCTATAGACTCCACCTTTTTTTTCTGAATCTACTGTTGCATACATTCTTGAAGAATTACTTTGTGCAATAGTGAATCCAATTCTTCCTAATCCATCTTCTTTTGTAGTGGGGAAACCTTTCTCTATTTTTCTCCAAGTACTACCACCATCAGTTGATTTATATAAACCACTGGCTGCTCCATTCCATGCACCATTCTCCCAAGGCCCTTGTCTTGCAGCCCAAAGTGTTGCAAATACAATATTTGGATGATTAGGATCAATTTGCACTTGAACCGCACCAGTGTTTTCGTCTATATATAAAACTTGTTCTAAAGTTTTACCACCATCCAAGCTTCTATACACACCTCTTTCTTTATTTGGTCCATAGGGGTGTCCCAATGCGGCTACAAAAATTCTATTTTCATTAATAGGATCTACTGTTAAACCGCCAATTTGTTGCGCATCATTTAATCCAAGATGCATCCATGTTTTACCTGCATCTGTAGATTTGTATAATCCATCTCCAATAGATAAATCGGGTCTTTGAATACCTTCACCGCTTCCAACATATATTACATTAGGGTTAGAAGGTGCCACAATCACATCACCAACAGAACCTGTTTTTTGTGCATCAAAAATAGGATTCCATGTATGACCATAATCTGTTGTTTTCCAAACACCACCATTATTTACTCCAATATAAAATACATTGGGTTGTGATGCTACACCAGTAATTCCAACTGTTCTGCCTGCTCTATGTGGTCCGATATTTCTATACCTTAAACCAGCAAACAAGGAATTATCCATTGTTTGAGCAAATGCAGTACTAATTAAACTGATTAGGAATAAAAAAAGGGCTCCGCCAAATATGATTGAACCCTTTCTTTTAAAATTAAATAACTTATTCATAGACTTGATTTATAGATACTAAATATACTATAAATATAATTATGATAATACTGACGCCTTGAAGCACATGTGCGTAAAGGCGATGGGTAAATTGAAGAAATTTAAAAAGAGTAAATGAAAATAAAGGCTATTTTATTAAGCCTTTATTTTCATTTGTTCCACCAATAAGTGAATTTTAGAACGAAAGCTCTATTCTTCACAAAAACAGGACCTATATAGTAGTTGTCCGTATATACAAGAAACAAATCTGATGCTGGTTTGTATCTCCATTGAAATCTTGTATTGAAATTGATATTGGTTGTTTGTTCGTTGTATTGGAAGAATGTAGTGAAGAACAATTTGTTGGTCATGGTAATATCTACTTTAGGACCTACCAATAAGAAATTATTAGTACCCCATGGTTGTGGCAAATCAATATGATTGTATGTACTAGAGATATCAATATTTACATAAGGTTGAATTCTGTATCCAACATTCGCGGTAAGGCTAAATAGTTTTCCATCAGCATAATATCCTCCGGTTCTGCTAGAAATTGTATAGGTGAATTTATGTTGAGGAGCAGATATAAAGTCAAAACCAACAGTGCTCCATTGATGTTTGGTATGCGCTGCCAATGGTTGCTTGCCAATTCTTGTAGGATCAAAAGGTGCAAGCAATTCAACATAATCATTTTGAATCACACCAGATAAAGTGCTCTTATCTCTATAAGTAATCAAGTAGGTGAATAGTTTGGTATTATCTGTTTGATTCAATGCAGTATTAAAATAATAAGTCGTTAAAAATTGAGGACCATGTGACAAAATGTTTCCAGAATTTGGGAAAAATAATCTTGTAACGCTAGGGTTGATTTTTACATAATTGTTTCTAGGTATATAACCTACTTCTGCATTAAAATTATTACCTACAATTTCATGTTGCCAAGATACAATCCATTTTTTATTGCTGTATTGTAGGTTTCCTGCGTTCATTAGGTCATCGCCATTTTTATTGGGTGTAAAAGATTTAATTAAAATGGTTTTACCTGACCATGTATTGTTTTTTGGTGCTAACATAAATTCAAATCCAAAATTCTTATTATACTCATTGCCAATGCTTGAAGTATTATAATCTAATTGAGATTTGTCTATATAAAATAATTCCAAACTTGATTTTTTAAATAATTTTCTTTGTAATGCAACTACAGCAAAATTTTGTGCTAATAGATTTTTTGATTCATCTGCACTTGTCTTCATATCCATGATGCCTATACGCCAATTCTTATCTAGTCTGCCACTCATTCTTGCTCCAAAATCAATATTACTATTTAAGCCAATTCTTCTAGAAAAAAATGGTCGAACATTCTCATAACCTAAATTGGAAAATAGATCGGCGTTCTCTAAAAAGAATTGTCTTCTTTCTGGAAAGAATAATTCAAATCTGCTTAAGTTAGTAACCTGTCTATCTACTTCTACTTGAGAGAAATCTGGATGAATGGTTAAATCTAAATTCAAAGAAGAGGTCAAACTAATTTTTGCATCCAATCCAATATCTGATCTGTTTTGTGTTGGAGCGTTTAGTTTAGTACCAGCATTATTGGCGAATTCTTTTGAAATACTATTTTTATAATAAGGGATTAAAGAAAAATTATTCTGATGTTCTGGTAATGGAGCATCCCAGATTAAAGCTCCAGTATAATTTAAAGATGCGGTAGGAAACTGTCTTGGCACTGGCGCCCAGCTTGACTTTTCTGTAGTAATTAAATCGTTTCTACTAAAATTAATTCCCCATTCTTTGATACCAGCTTTATATCTGATTGATTTAAATGGTATAGATGCTTCCCAAATATATCTATTCGCATCATTGGTAATATTAGAAGTCCATTTATTATCCCAATTCAAATCCACACTTCCTCCTTCATACATGGTACCATCCCATTGTGCACCTGCAGCATTTGCTCCAAACGCAAAACCATTGGTCAAATCACCGTAAGTATCCATGAAAACAATGAAGTTGTCGTTCTTTCCAAAATTCCAATCTCTTTTTAAAGACTCCACCATATCTTTTCCTGCAACAG
>CAZXWT010000105.1:0-4785 GCA_964644475.1 uncultured Sediminibacterium sp.
GCATGTCTATGAGATAATTCTTCTAATATTACTTCAGCAAATGCTCCACCCAAATGTGGATCAGACCCCGAACCTAATTCGTCGATAAAAAACAAAGTCTTACCATTCGCATTTTCAATAAAATGCTTCATATGCATCAAATGACTTGAATAAGTACTTAATTCAAAAGCCAAGTTCTGCGTATCACCCAATTGAATAAACAATTGCTTATAGATGCCCATTTCAGACATCTCACTCATAGGAACCAATAAACCAGATTGCATCATCACCTGATTCAATCCCAAGGTTTTCATAGAAACCGTTTTACCACCAGCATTGGGTCCACTAATAATTAAAATTCTTGCTTCATCGTCCAAATCAATATTTACTGGAATGGTTTTCTTACCAGACACTTTATTATACATCAATAATAAAGGATGATAAGCATTCACCAAATGAGCAATAGCTTTGTTTTGCAACTGTGGCATATTGCCATTCATATCAATCGCCAAAATGGCTTTGGCTCTGATAAAATCAAACTGACCTACAATTTGTAAATAGTGTAATAATAAACTTGAATAAGGTGATAACTCTGCAGTCAATGCTCTCAATATTCTTTGAACCTCTCTTGTCTCATCTTGTTCTAAAGAATAAATTTCATTATTTAATTCAATGGTTTCTTCAGGTTCAATAAATGCAGTTTTTCTACTATCACTTTCTCCATGAAAAAATCCTTTTACCTGTCTCTTGTATTCAGAAAAAACAGCCACTACTCTTCTACCATTACTAAAACTCTCATCAATATCTGCAGTGTAACCCGACTTTGCTAATTTAGCCACTACCTTTTCAAAAACTCTTCTAAGTGTTTGCCTAGTCTTAAATAATTGAGCCCTAATTTTAGCTAAATCTTCAGATGCATTATCTTTTACATTACCTCTTTCATCTATTATTGCATCTATAGAATCGATTATTTGTTTTTCGTAATAAGTCCCTTCTAAGAGTAAAAATAAATTTGCAAAAGCTTCTTTTCTCTCTGCATCAAACCATCTAAATACCTGATGCATATGATCTGCTAATTTCCTTACCAACAACCATTGCTCACCTGTTAATTGCGCACCAGGTATACCCAACAATTTTAAATCTTTTCTGATATCCATCACGAAATCAGAAGGGAAATATTGATTAGCCGATTTAATAAACTTATACTCCTGTGTTTGACTTAAAGCAGTTTGAATATATTTAGGATGGGTATGAATACGCATTTCACCCACCAATTCTTTTCCAATGGGACTTTGACAAGAGTTGGATAATATCGCGATGATTTTATCAAATTCAAGTTGTTGAAGCGCGTTTTCAGGGTATAAAAACATAATATTAGATAGGTTGCAAATTTAGTTAAATAAATATTAACAGCCTTTGAACTTTTACAATGCTGTAATTGTTTTATAAATACCTAAATTCATGCTATGAAAAAATTAAAACATAGTTTATTCATCCTTTCAAGCATATTATGCCTAACAGCATGTGCTCAGAAATCAAAAACCCCTAAAAAACAAGTTATTAATATGAGTAATACAGAAACAATCACACTAGGTTCGGGCTGTTTTTGGTGCACAGAAGCTATTTATCAAAGATTAGAAGGAGTCGTTTCTGTGACTAGTGGATATAGTGGTGGACATATAGAAAACCCCACTTACGAGCAAGTTTGTGACAAAACAACTGGCCATGCCGAAGTATGTCAAATTGTATTTGATACTACTAAAATCAGCTTAGACGATATTTTAGCAGTGTTTTGGAAAACACATGATCCTACCACCCCAAATCAACAAGGAAATGATATTGGGCCACAATACCGTTCTGTAGTGTTTTATCATAATGATCATCAAAAACAATTAGCGCTTAAATACATTAAAGATCTAGACGCTAGTGGTGCATGGAACAAACCAATCATCACAGAAGTTACTCCTTTCACTAAATTTTATTCAGCAGAATCTTATCACCAAAACTATTATAACGATAACACCAATCAAGGGTATTGCAGGTATGTGATTGGTCCAAAATTGGAGAAATTTGAAAAAGTATTTAAAGACAAATTGAAAAAAGATTAAAATGAAACTAATCACTTCTCTACTATTCATTATATTATTTGCCTTCAATGCCAATGCACAAATGCTTTTCAAAGAATCGGATTCTTTAAGAGGCAGTTTGAATGAAAATAGAGATTGGTTTAATATTTTGAGCTATGATATTTCTGTTATTCCAGATTTCAACAATAAAACTATTATAGGAGAAGTTTTATGGAAAGCAAAAGCGGTAAAAGCAGCTAAAGCTATTCAAGTCGACTTGCAAGTTCCTTTAATCATTGATAGCGTATTAATATGGACTGCTAATCATTGGGACAAAGTGCCATTCAAAAGAGATGGGAATATTGCATTGGTTCAACATCAAAAAAATATAAAAATACAAGATGAATTTTCTTTATGGATTTTCTATCATGGAAAACCAAGAGAAGCCATTCGACCCCCTTGGGATGGCGGTTGGATTTGGAAAAAAGATAGCAATGGCAAACCATGGATATCTGTTGCTTGTCAAGGTCTTGGGGCATCAGTCTGGTATCCATGTAAAGACCACCAATCGGATGAACCTGATTTTGGTGCAGCATTAAATATTTATAGTCCTGAAAATACTATTGCCATTGGAAATGGAAGACCAGGAAAATCAGACATGGATCATTGGTTTAGGTGGGTTGTTAGAAATCCTATTAACAATTACAATCTCATTCCCTACATAGGCGATTATGTTAGTTGGAAAGAACAATACAAAGGCTTAAAAGGAAATTTAGATGTTTCTTATTTTGTACTTAGAGAAGACTCTGCAAAAGCAGTGGCCCAATTCAAACAAGTACCCAAAATGTTGGAAGCATTTGAATATTGGTTTGGTCCATACCCTTTTTATGAAGACGGATTTAAATTAGTACAAAGTCCACACTTGGGCATGGAACACCAATCTGCAGTGGCTTATGGCAACAAATTCAAAGATGGTTATTTAGGTAGAGATTTATCAGGATCTGGTTGGGGCCTAAAATGGGATTATATTATTGTTCACGAAAGTGGTCATGAATGGTTTGCAAATAACATTACTACCAATGATATTGCAGATATGTGGGTGCATGAAGGATTCACTAGTTATTCTGAAGCATTATTCACTGAATATTATTATGGCAAACAAGCAGCAGATGAATATATCTTTGGCACTAGAAAAAGAATTTTAAACGACGCCCCCATCATTGGTACTTATGGAGTGAATTTGGAAGGAAGTGGTGATATGTACGCAAAAGGAGCAGTGATGTTACATACCATAAGAAAAGCCATTAATAATGATGTATTATTTAGAGAAATTTTGATTGGATTGAATAAAACTTTTTATCATCAAACAGTCAACTCTTCTGATATCGAAAAATATATTTCTCAAAAGTCAGGCATCAATTTTAGTAAGGTTTTTGATCAATACCTTAGAACAGTTCAAATTCCTACCCTTGCATTAAACTACAATAAATCAGAAAAGATTTTAACATATGAATGGAAGAACTGCATTAAAGGCTTTAATCTTCCAATTAACATAAACTATCAAAATAAATTAGAATCGTTTTTACCATTGGATTATCAACCTAATAAAAGATTAATTCTACAAGATAATTTCGATGTCAATGCATTTGCCAATGCTATTGAAAAAATGTACTACGTAAAAACGGTGGTTGAATAATTATTGTGCTGGTGTAGCAGAAACCCTACCCAAACTATATAATCTCTTTTGCCAATAAGACTCAGTCAAGTCACTAATAGTTACACCTTGACTTGTCGATGCATGAGCAAACTTATTATTGGTTAAGTATATACCAACATGGGTAATATTTTTTCTACCTTCTGTTTTAAAGAAAATTAAATCTCCTTCTTTTAAATCAGCCCAATCAATTTTTTCACTTTGCTCGTATTGTTCCGCAGCAGTGCGCTTTAAATTGATATTATAGGTAGCTTTCATTACATCCAAAGTAAAATAAGAACAGTCAATACAACCTTTAGAGCTTCCTCCTAGACAATAAGGAGTACCCCACCATTCGTCAATTTTAGTTAACAATGGGATATTATTTATCTCTTCCACTGCCACATCCATTTTAATGGAGTATTTCAATTGTAACCAATTAGCTTTTTCAATGTCTGATAAATTATCAGGCATTTTTTCGTAATTATCTTTTACTAATGGTGCAGTTGGTTCAGCTTCTATGCTATCAGAAGTTTTACTCAAATAAATCTTTCCCGGCTTAACTGCGATATTATCTAAAAATTCTATAGTTGAGCTATTATTACTAGATACAATTTCGGGTGTTTCATCTACCAATTTAACCTTCTTAGGCTTTGGTGTCTTTCTTTTTAATGATGGCAGATTAAAACGAACCAAAGTGGAATTACCAGCTTTAGGTACGACAGTTTCTTTTTTTACCATCGGTTGAATGGAAGACTGAACCTTATTACCCCATTTTTTGGTACTATTTCCAATTGACTTTATAGTAGTACAAGAACTAATAAAACCTATAAAAAAGGCTATGGCAATAATATATTTGAAATTTTTGATCTGCATCAATGGCAAGATAAGTTACAAAGTTGAAAAAAGTGGAAAAATTGCTCAATTTTAACGCCTTTTTTTAGCGATATTTGACCCTTAGCCTATAATCCCAATGCCCAAATTTTCACATTTACACGTACATACTCAATATTCACTTTTGGATGGTGCAGCTTCTATTGATGGACT
>CAZXWT010000106.1:0-4731 GCA_964644475.1 uncultured Sediminibacterium sp.
AATTTCAAAAGATTATGGGTAGATCATCCAGATCAGGTAATGGCTTATGAACGCAGCAATGGGAAAGATAAAGTAGTGGTGGTGTTGAATCTTTCAGCTCAATCACATGAAGTGGTTTTAAATGGTACAGGATTGAATGAAGGGTATCAAGAAATTTTTTCAAAAACATTTACTTCCGATATTCATCAATTGCAAATGCCAGCATGGGGCTATAAAGTGTTTGTAAAAAAAGCCTCTAAATAATTAAGTGTATGACAAAGCAATTTCTAGTTGATCAAATAAAGTCAAAGCAATCTTACTTATGTGTTGGTTTGGATACAGATATAGAAAAACTGCCATCACATCTTCCTAAAAACAAAGAGGGTGTAATTGCATTTAATAAAGCCATAATTGACGCTACAGCACCTTATTGTGTAAGTTATAAAATCAATACTGCATTTTACGAATCACAAGGAATTGCAGGATGGGAAGCCATGGAAGCTACATTAGCACATATACCTTCTACCCATTTTACTATCGCTGATGCCAAAAGAGGGGATATTGGCAATACTTCTGCTCAATATGCAAAAACATTTTTTGAAGTGCTTCCATTTGATGCGATTACTGTTGCACCTTATATGGGAAAAGATAGTATCGATCCTTTCTTAACTTATAGTAATAAGTTTACTATTGTATTAGGACTTACTTCGAATTCAGGTAGTGCCAATTTTGAACAACAAAAATTAAGTAATGGTCAGTTTTTATACGAATCAGTTTTAGAACAAGTGGCTAGTTGGTCTAGTTCAGAACAATTAATGTTTGTAGTGGGTGCAACTAAGGCAGAAGATCTAGCAGGTATTAGAAAAATTATTCCTGATCATTTCTTATTAGTGCCTGGAGTAGGAGCACAAGGCGGAAGTTTAGCCGATGTGACTAAATTTGGTAAGAACAATGATATTGGCTTATTAGTGAATGCAAGTCGTGCCGTTATTTTTGCAAGTAGTGGGAATGATTTTGCAGAAGCAGCACACCTTCAAGCAAAACAATATGCTGCTGAGATGAGAGTATTATTAGGATAATGCCAAAAAGTGTTAGTTCGGAATTTTTATTGTTTCTCCTTCTGTTTTAGCAATTACAATGGTGGCCACACTATTGCCAATGATATTAGTGATGGCTCTTGCTTCACTCATGAATTTGTCTACTCCTAATAAAAAAGCTAGGCCTTCAATGGGAATTTTTTGTAAAGTGGCCAAAGTGCTTGCTAATACAATAAATCCACTTCCAGTAACGCCAGCAGCTCCTTTTGAAGTGAGCATTAAAATTAAAATCATCGTCACTATTTCTGAAATACTTAAAGGTACATTGTACAATTGTGCAATAAATATCACAGCCATAGATAAGTAAATAGACGTTCCATCTAAATTGAAGGAGTATCCAGTTGGAACAACTAATCCAACCACCGATTTAGAACAACCAATATGTTCTAATTTATTCATTAAAGAAGGCATTGCAGGCTCTGAAGAAGAAGTGCCAAATACAATCAATAATTCTTCTTTAATATGTTTTAATAGTCCCCAGATGGATAAATTATAATAACGTAAAATAGCTCCAAGAATAATAAATATAAACAAGGCCATGGTTAGATACATAGT
Organism: uncultured Sediminibacterium sp.; assembly: GCA_964644475.1. Classification (GTDB taxonomy): domain Bacteria; phylum Bacteroidota; class Bacteroidia; order Chitinophagales; family Chitinophagaceae; genus Sediminibacterium. Next base: position 1,632 of record CAZXWT010000106.1, read on the forward strand.
GCCCATTAATTTACCCAAGGGGATCAATGTTTTTAATCCATATTTCCCGATAGCATATGACATGCCACCTAATGCACCAATAGGAGCTAAATACATTACCCATTTTAAAGCAGTAAATACAAAATGAGTAAACTGACCTAGTTGATGAATATAGGTTTCTTTCTTTTTAAGAAAATTTAAAATAAATCCAACTATAATGGCCAATATCAAAATCTGCAAATTGGTATTGTTTTTAATAATGGGCCAAAGATGAAATTCGGTGCTTTTGGTATATTTAGAAGGATCTTGCATTTGTAATCCTTCTTTATTGATATGTCCAGGTCGAACTATGATTGCAACAATAACGCCAATGGCCAATGAAAGCGTACTTACAATTTCAAAATACAATAAAGAACTAAAGCCAATACGCCCTACTTTTTTTAAACTACCCATGCTGGCAATACCTAAGGAAACTGTCAAGAAAATAATAGGGTAGGTAAAGATTTTGATAATATTTATAAAGCCTTTTGCTAAAGGCTCTAATTGTATAGCTTGTTTAGGGGCAAAAATTCCAAGAAGTACTCCAGCAATAATAGCCAACAGTACATAAAAACTTAAATGGGTTAATACCTTTTTCATTGGTTTAAAATAGACAATTTTTACGAATTATTACTAACTCAAGTTAGTTTAACTTAGATTTGTAGTAGAATTTACACCTCAAAATAAAATGTTATGGCAGTTAGAGTAGACTTATTTGAATCTCCAGATCATTATCAATTAGATGAATTGTTAAGTGAAGAACATTTAATGGTAAGAACTGCTGTAAGAGACTATGTGAAGAAAGAAATTTCTCCCATCATTGAAGATTTTGCACAAAGAGCAGAATTCCCTCAACACATTGTAAAGCAATTGGGTGACTTAGGTTGTTTTGGTCCAACAGTTCCTGCTGAATATGGAGGTGGAGGATTAGACTATATCAGTTATGGTTTAATGATGCAAGAATTAGAAAGAGGAGATAGTGGAGTAAGAAGTACTGCAAGTGTACAAGGATCATTAGTGATGTTTCCTATTTATGCATATGGTAATGAAGCTCAAAAGAAAAAATATTTACCCAAATTAGCATCAGGTGAAATGTTGGGATGTTTTGGTTTAACAGAACCTGATCATGGATCTAATCCATCTGGCATGTTGACCAATATCAAAGATGCTGGAGATCATGTTATATTAAACGGAGCAAAAATGTGGATTAGTAATGCCCCTTTTGCAGATATTGCTGTGGTATGGGCAAAGAATGAAGAAGGAAAAATTGTTGGATTAATTGTTGAGAGAGGAATGGAAGGTTTTACCACACCAACAACACATGGCAAATGGAGTTTAAGAGCAAGTGCTACAGGTGAACTAGTTTTTGATAATGTGAAAGTGCCTAAAGAAAATATTTTACCCAATGTGATTGGATTAAAAGGACCATTGGGTTGTTTAAGTAAAGCTAGATATGGTATTGCATGGGGTGCATTAGGTGCAGCGATGGATTGTTATGATACAGCATTAAGATATAGTAAAGAAAGAATTCAATTTGATAAACCTATTGGCGCATTTCAATTACAACAAAAAAAATTGGCCGAGATGGTTACAGAAATTACCAAAGGTCAATTAATGGTTTGGCGTTTGGGTGTATTAATGAATGAAGGAAGAGCCACTCCAGCACAAATTAGTATGGCAAAAAGAAATAGTTGTGAAATCGCCACCAATATTGCGCGAGCAGCGAGACAAATGTTGGGTGGTATGGGTATTACAGGAGAATATTCCGTAATGCGTCATATGATGAACTTAGAAAGTGTAATTACTTACGAAGGAACGCATGATATTCATTTATTAATTACTGGAATGGAAGTGACAGGGTTTAATGCATTTAAATAAGTTGTAAAAGTTGTTGAATTTATGGCAGCAGAAAAGATATTTTTAGTGGGCATGATGGGGTCAGGAAAATCTTACTGGACAAAAAAAATGGCCAAATGGATTAAATCTGCAGGGTATGATTTAGATGATTTGATTGAGATGAATGAAGAGAGAACAATTACAGAGATTTTTAGTGAAGATGGAGAAGATCAATTTCGAAAAATAGAAGCCAAAATCTTAAGATGGTTTAAAGAAAAGAAAAAATTTGTATTAGCTACAGGAGGTGGTACTCCTTGCTTTCAAGATAATATGTCTTGGATGAAAAAAGAAGGTGTGGTGATTTGGTTGGATGAATCGGTAGAAGTTTTAGCTAAAAGGCTTAACGAAGAAAAAGCCCATAGGCCACTAATTGCTAATTTAGAAGAAGATGCTTTAGTTAAGTTTTTGCAGGATAAATTAGTAGAAAGACATTCTTTTTATAGTCAAGCAAATTATAGATTAAGTTCTGAACAAATAACGGATGCTAAACTAAAGCAAATCATTCAACAACATGTATAAGTCCATACAAATTAGAGGAATCATTTTTGCGGGCACTGCTGTTGTATTGGGGGCATTTGGTGCACATGCTTTAAAAGCGCTATTACCTGTAGATAGATTACAAATTTTTGAAACAGGAGTGCGTTATCAATTTATGCATGCATTGGCTTTGATTATTTTATCCTTGTCTATGGCCAATGCAAAAAAACAGGAGCATACTACAATAGCTACAAATTGGATGAAAAGAGCAGCAACTGCATTCACCATAGGAATTATATTGTTTAGCGGGTCATTGTATTTGTTATCTACTAATTCAATTTTGCCAATTTCTATTGGAAATTGGATGGGGCCCATTACACCTATTGGGGGATTGTTTTTTATATCAGGATGGACCTGTTGGGGCATTGCCATTGTTCGTGGATAACTATTGCTTTACTTTTCCCTTTTTGCACATTGGTCAAAAAAGCTTTTTGGTGAATTTCGGATAACTTATATTTGTTATCATGGCAAATACGCTTAGAACTAAGAAAGAACCCAAAATCAATCAAGAAGATTTAAATCCTGATAAAGAGGCAGCATTAAATGTTACTGAGGTGGTGAAAGATGAAAGAACTTCCAAAATATTGGGAGCTGTATCACTTTTGTTTGCTTTGTTTTTATTTGTAGCATTCACTTCTTATTTATTTAC
>CAZXWT010000107.1:0-4703 GCA_964644475.1 uncultured Sediminibacterium sp.
TTTCCTTATAGTCTTTCTTGATTTCAAAATACTTCTCTGCTTTCTTTGCCTGATTTTCTAAAGTCTTTAATTGGTTATTGATTTCAAATAACAAATCTTCAATTCTAGATAAATCTTGCTCAGTAGCATCTAATTTATTTTTAGCTTCTTTCTTTCTTGTTTTGTAAATAGTGATACCTGCAGCTTGCTCTAACATTTTACGACGACTATTATCTTTATCCTTGATAATATCATCCACCATGCCTAATTCAATAATGGCATAACTATCTGTACTAACACCGGTATCCATGAATAAGTTATGGATGTCTTTTAAACGACATGCCACATCATTCAAACGGTATTCACTTTCTCCGTTTTTATAGTAACGACGTGTAACTGTAATAGTGCTAAATTCTGTTGGCAATAAATTTTTAGTATTCTCGAAAGTCAAACTTACTTCCGCCATACTACTCGAATTTCTTGTCTTAGAGCCATTGAAAACCAATGAATCTAAATTTTCAGATCTTAATGCTGATATCTTTGATTCTCCAATTACCCATCTGATACTATCGATGATATTACTTTTACCACATCCATTTGGTCCGATAATGCCTGTTATGCCCTCGTCAAAACTCACAATGGTTTTGTCAGCAAAACTCTTGAACCCTTTGATTTCTAATGACTTTAGTCTCACTTTCTTTGAACTTTTATATGTCTGCGAACATATGAAAAAAGACGTAAGATTTCAAGTAAAAAAAGGGCAATTTATGCCCAAAATGAAGAATTTATTAAGCCTTTTCGACCAGTTTTCCCCCTTCTGTGGTCAAAGTGCGCGAAGGGAACTTATTTACCACCATAAAATCGTGGGTTGCCATCAAAATGGCTGTTCCGTCTTCTTTGGCTATTTGCATCAATAATTGCATGATTTCATCGCTGGTTTCTGGGTCTAGCATGCCTGTAGGCTCATCCGCTAGGATCAATTTAGGGGCATTTAACAACGCACGTGCTATATCCACCCTTTGTTGTTCCCCTCCACTCATTTCGTAAGTCATTTTGAAGCCCTTGTTTTGTAAACCCACTTTATTCAAAACATCGTCAATTTTTTGCTCCATCAACTTCTCATCCTGCCAGCCAGTTGCTTTTAAGACAAACTTTAAGTTTTCGTGTACATTTCTATCGGTCAATAATTGAAAATCCTGAAATACTACCCCTAAATTTCTTCTTAAAAATGGAAGGGTTTTCCAAGTCATGTCTTTCAAATTAAATCCCACTACATTACCTGTACCTTCAGTTAAAGTTAATTCTCCGTATAAAGTTTTTAATAAACTACTCTTGCCAGCACCAGTTCTTCCTACTAAATAAACAAACTCCCCTTTCTCTACTTTCAAGTTAACGTCTTGTAAAATAAGACTACCACTTTGATAGATATTTACATTTTCTAATTGAATAACTAACTCGCTCATGGATGGTTTGTTTTATATAAAATTAATAGCTAAATGTTTCTGTTCCAAAACTTCCTTTTAAAACCAATTCTTTTGTTGCAGAGGCTTCTACTCTTCCAATAATTTGTGATTCGATTCCTAAAGAAGCAGCTATTTGAATCAAGTTTGGTGCGTCGTTTTCGTTTGTAAAAATTTCTAAACGATGTCCCATATTAAATACCTGATACATTTCTCTTGCATTAGCTCCAGAATTTTCTTGAATCAATTTAAATATCGGAGGTACTTCTAAGAAATTATCTTTTACAATACGCATTGGTCCTGGTAAATATTTCATGCATTTTGTTTGACCACCACCACTGCAATGAATCATTCCTTTTACAGCATCAAAATGTGTAGACAAAATTGCTTTCACTAAAGGTGCATAAGTTCTTGTTGGACTTAATAAAAGCTTACCCACTTGTATATCGCCAAATCCAGGAATAGCAAGGGTATCCGTCACTTTGTTTTTTCCAATATATACTACTTCATTTGCTAAACTTGGTTCAAAAGTTTCAGGATATTTTTCTGCATATTCCTTACTTAATACATCATGTCTTGCGCTAGTTAAACCATTACTTCCTAACCCACTATTGTATTCTGTTTCATAATTAGCTTTACCATAACTAGAGAAACCAACAATTACTTGGCCTGGTGCTATCAAATCATTGGTGATTAATTTTGATTTAGGCCATCTAGCCGTCATGGTTCCATTCACTGCAATAGTTCTCACCACATCACCCACATCGGCAGTTTCTCCACCTAAAAATGCAATCTGTACACCAAATTCTTTCAAGGTTTCGAAAAAAGCTTGAGTGCCGTTAATCACCTGGCTGATTACGTCTCCATTTATAATTAATTTATTTCTGTCTATAGTGCTGGAGAACAAAATTTGATCATAAATACCCACACATAATAAATCATCTAAATTCATCGCAATGGCATCCTGTGCTATGCCTTTCCAAACAGATGCATCCCCAGTCTCTTTCCAATAAATGTATGCCAGGATACTTTTGGTACCCGCACCATCGGCATGCATAATGTTGATATAATTATTATCGCCCCCTAAAAAGTCTGCATATAATTTACAAAAAGCATTTGGGTATAAGCCCTGATCTAAATGCTGGATAGCTGCATGTACTTCTTCTTTCTGTGCGGATACTCCGCGTTGGGCATACAATGACATGGATCTAAATTGATTTGTGGCACAAAGGTACAATTGTTTTACATTTGTGCCATATTTAGCAATTGAAGATGAAGGTTCACTACGATTTACAAAATTTACCCCCTTTTAATAAGGCAGTCATTACCACTGGCGCATTTGATGGTGTTCATAAGGGACACCAACAGATTATCCATAAAATGAAGGATATTGCTCAATCTATACAAGGAGAAACAGTAATCATCAGTTTCCATCCTCATCCAAGAAAGGTCATCTCTTCGGTCCCAGGTGAAATCAAACAATTGACACATATTAAGGAAAGAATTGCTCTATTGGAAAAAGCAGGAGTAGATCACTTAGTGGTGGTGCCTTTTGACCATCGATTTTCTAATATGACGGCAGAAGAATATGTGAAGGATTTTATAGTGGCTCATTTCAACCCTGCTCATATTATTGTAGGATACGATCATCGTTTTGGAAGTGGCAGAAAAGGTAATTTTGAATTATTAGAACAATTAGGAAAGGAATATCAATTTACTGTGGATGAAATCAATGAGCAATTAGTGGATGGCGAAATTGTTAGTTCTACTTTAATCAGAAATTGTATCTCTGAAAAGAACATACAACAAGCCAATAACTTATTAGGCTACCCATACTCTTTTGAAGGCTTTGTTGTCAGAGGAAACCAATTGGGTAGAACCATAGGATTTCCAACTGCCAATCTTCACATTAATGATGAAGAAAAACTAATACCTTCTAATGGAGTTTATGCAGTGAAGATTGTCGGAGAATGTTCCAATGGCCAATTATTAAATGGGATGATGAATATTGGCGTAAGACCCACTGTTGATGGCCACAAGAAAGTAATCGAAGTACATATATTTGATTTTGATCAGGATATTTATGATCAAACCATTACAGTACAAGTGTTTGAGTTTATAAGAGGTGAACAAAAATTTGACGGCCTAGATGGATTAAAGCAGCAATTAGCACAAGACAAAATGCATACAGCTACAATTTTGCAGAAGTATCCATAATTTTTATTACCAATTCTTTTAACAAATCAGCATCTTCATTAGATGCATCATTAATACCCAATACACGCAAATTGTATTCGTGTATTAAAAGTAAAATATGCTCAACTTTACTATAGCTATAGTGTCTTGCTGCTGCCAAATAATTCTTTACTAAGAATGGTGCTATACCCGCTTCACTTGCGATTCTTCTTTCGTCATTTGTTCCTAAACCATAAATAGAATATAATTTACTAAAGAAAGAATATAGTGTTGGAAGGATTAATTGTATGGGTGCTGCTTTATGATTAGATTCAAAATATTGAATCATCTTAATAGCCTTGCTAAAATTCTTTTGTGCAACAGCATCTTGAAATTCAAAAGCATTGTACTCTTTACTAATACCAATATATTTTTCGATATCATCTTCAGAAATAGACTTTCTATCGCCAATATTGATAATTAACTTATCTAGCTCGTTTTGTATTCTACTTAAATCGTTTCCAATATGATCCACAATAATTTGAACAGCTTTAGGACTAATTTGATACCCCCTATCTTTTACAAACCCCATCACCCATTCAGGTAATTTATTATCATACATTTTCTTTGTCGAAACATGTACTGCTTTTGTTTTTAAAGCTTTTGCCAAAGCCGATCTGCCATCTACATTTTTATCTTTATGGGCAACAATTAAAATGGTGGAGCTTAGCGGGTTTTCAATATAGGGCAATAACTTTTCAATCTGCCCCATGTGCTGGGCCTCTTTTAATATAACAACCTGTCTTTCTGCAAAAACAGGATATCGCTTGCAAGCATTTATTATTTCAGCCCAATCTGCGTCTTTACCATAAAAAATGCTCAGATTAAAGGCTTGTTCTGCTTCAGGAAGCAATTGTTTTTCAGCATATTCTACTACCTGATCAATATAAAAAGGCTCTTCACCTTCCAGCCAATATACTGCATCGTATACATTCTTTTTCCAATTGGCTATGATTTTAGTAGTTGGCATAAACCAAAGATACAAGATTTAGGCCTTTTTACTTATCTTTGAAATCTATTCAAACAAAT
>CAZXWT010000108.1:0-2933 GCA_964644475.1 uncultured Sediminibacterium sp.
TTTCATGATCTTGTTAAATTTATACACTAAATATACGCAAAGGCTCGTAGTTAGAAAGCTTTGATTAAATTTGTGTATGCTAAATAAAGAGGAAGAAGCATTTTATTTGGATTGGGAAATTCAAAGAACCAAGCCACAGTATAAAAGGAAACCATTTTTAAGAGGATTAAGCGTGGGACTTTCTTTGGGGGTATTGGTGATAATTATTTCTGAATTGGGTTGGTATGAAAGAGCCAACATGATCGCCAATAGTAGAAGTAATAATTTATGGATAATATTAGCTATTCTTATAATATCAGTCGGTTTTGCTTGGCTATACCAACAATTCACTGCTGAAATGAACGAACAGAGATATCAAGAACTTAAACACTTAAAAAACAAAAAATGACCATTTTTACTCAAAATTCATCAAAAATGAAGGCTTTTTCATCAATTTTTGGCATTTCTGCCCTATTTTTTGCCATTTTTTCAATTTCTGCTTGTTCTAAATCTGGCGTAAATGAAAAAGATCAAATGATCGCATATGCAAAAGCCAATTCAATCAATTATACAGAAGATCCATCTGGCATTTTATATGAGATAACAAATCCTGGAACTGGCACTAAACCTAGTGTAACTAATACAATTACAGTTACTTATGCAGGTAAATTAATGAATGGTCAACAATTTGACGCTGGAACAATTACCTATGGATTAAGCAGTTTAATCAAAGGATGGCAAATTGCTGTTCCAAAAATTGGAACAGGAGGCTCAATCAAAGTATTGATCCCTTCAAGTTTAGGATATGGTTCTCAAGGTGCAGGATCTAGCATTCCTCCCAATTCTCCCCTATATTTTGAAATTACCTTGAACGCTGTTAGATAGGCAAAATAATGCCATTTGAACTATCATTTTTGGCCTCTTTCCATTATATTTGCCGACTAAAAATCAGTTAATCAAACTATTATGCAACTCAAAGGATTAGTGCGCTTTTTCACATTTGCGCTTATTTTAATTTGTCTTTACCAATTGTCTTTCACATGGTTCGTTAAAAGCCATGAAGCTGCAATGGAGAAGAAAGCAAGTGCTTGGGTAAAAAAATTACCTACAGCTGAACAAATGTACCCAGGTAACAAAGAAGAGCAATTGTTATATAAGGACAGTGTAAACGATGCTCAAAAAGCTTACTTAAAGCATTTACTAGATAGCACAAAAGATACTAAGTTATTTTTTGGCTTAACTACATATGCAGAAGCTAAAGAAAAAGAATTAATGTTAGGTCTTGATTTACAAGGTGGTATGAGTGTAACCATGGAAGTAGGTCTTGATGGATTAATCAAGTCTTTAGCTAACTATAGCAAAGAACCTGCATTTAATACTGCTTTATCAAATGCTGTAAATAAGAAAGCAAATAGTAATGCAGATTTAATTACTTTATTTACTACTGAATACAAGACGCTGAATCCTTCTGGAAAATTAGCTCCTTTATTTGCATCAAGAAGTAATGGTAAATTAAAATTTGACGCTTCTGATGACGCTGTTACAAATTATTTAAGAGATCAAGCAACTGTAGCGTTCAACAATACTTACAAAATATTAAGTACTCGTATTGACCGTTTCGGATTGGCTTCTCCTACAATTAACCCAGATCCTACCAAAGGCATTATCAATATTGAATTAGCAGGTATTTCAGATAAAGAACGTGTTCGTTCTTATTTACAGTCAACTGCTAACTTACAATTTTTTGAAGTGTATACTTTTGAAAATAAAGATTTTCAAAATGGAATTATAGCTGCTGATAAAGCGATTGAGGCTAGCTTAAATGGCGTGTCTGATTCAGGTGCATTGGTTGCTCAAAAAGATACCAATATCTTGAACAGCAATAAGAACCCATTATTAAAAACAGTTCAATTTACTCAACCTTACCAATCTAAGAATGGTACATATGTATACCCTGGTGAGATTGGTTATATCTTGAAAAAAGATACAGCTAAATTGAATCAATACTTGGCATTAGCAGAAGTGAAAAATAAATTCCCTTCTAATTTAGTGTTCATGTATGGTAAAGCTGACGAAGAAACAACTGATGCAAAAGCAAAAGAAGTTTTACCGCTATATGCAATTAAAACATTGGATAATGGTTTAGCAGAATTAGAAGGTGATCATGTTGCTAATGCTGCACAAGATTTTGATGAGCGCGGAAAAGTAGCTATCAAAATGAATATGGATAAAATTGGTACAAGTATTTGGGCAAAAATGACTACAAGAAATGTAGGAAAGCCTTTAGCAATTGTATTAGATAATATTGTTTATTCAGCACCAAATGTAAACGATGCAATTACTACAGGTAATTCATCTATTTCTGGTAACTATTCATTAAAAACTGCTCAAGATTTAGCTCAAATTTTAGAGAGTGGTAAATTACCTGCACCTGCAAAAATTGTTGCTGATCAACAAGTAGGTCCTACTTTAGGTAAAGCTTCTATTGAAGGTGGTGCAATGGCATTCGGTGTATCTTTCTTAGTAATCTTCGCATTGATGTTATTGTACTTTAACACAGGCGGCTGGGTTGCTAATATTGCCTTAATCTTAAACTTATTATTTACCATTGGTATTTTAAGTGCATTAGGATTTACTTTAACTGCACCTGGTATTGCCGGTTTAGTATTGACTATTGGTATGGCAGTGGATACCAACGTAATTATATTTGAAAGAATCAAAGAAGAATTAACTAAAGGTAAGAGCTATCAATTAGCAGTAACAGATGGTTATAAGCGTTCTATGTCTCCAGTATTGGATGCACACGTTACTACCCTTTTAACTGCTGTAATCTTAGCTTACTTTGGATTAGGTCCAGTATTAGGTTTTGCAACAACACAAATCATTGGTATTTTATTATCATTGTTCTGTGGAATTTTAGTATCTCGTTTAATTACAGATATCTATACTTCTAA